>JAAYPO010000082.1 GCA_012519745.1 Clostridiaceae bacterium
AGAAGTAAGGGGGACACGCCTCTGCAGGGAGAAGGACTCCGTTGGTTGAGGCATGAAACAGAAGTAAGGGGGACACGCCTCTGCAAGGAGAAGGACTCCGTGGTTGAGGCATGTCCCCTTTTGTAAGTTGTTGTTTTTGGGCGTGTAAATGAGGGAACAGAGATAGTGTTAAGCGACGACTTGTTGCACAAAAACACCCCCTTTACCTGCAAATTTGAGAATTGCTCAAAATTTATTCATCAATAAATGATGATACGAGGTGATTTTATGAAAAACAAATTGGTGGCACTGATCATTCTTGATGGATTCGGTATAAATAACAGTTCTGACGGAAATGCCATAGCAGCTGCAAAAAAACCTAATCTGGACAGCTTCATGAAGCAATATCCCACAACCGTGATCCATACGAGCGGAATGGATGTCGGGCTTCCGAGAGGCCAGATGGGCAACTCCGAGGTAGGGCATACAAACATTGGAGCAGGACGGATAGTATATCAGGAGCTTACAAGAATAACGAAGTCTATTCAGGATGGAGATTTTTTTGAAAAGCGTGAATTTATCGATGCAATAGAAAACTGTAAAAAGAATGGCACGAAGCTGCATCTATACGGGCTGTTGTCTGACGGAGGAGTCCACAGCCACAACACGCATCTGTACGCATTGGTGGAATTGGCCAGGAGATATGGATTGAAGGATGTTTTCATACATTGCTTCTTTGACGGCAGAGATGTGCCTCCGGATAGCTCAAAGGATTTTGTAAAGGAGCTTGAGGAAAAGCTGGCTGAGATTGGAACTGGCAGCATCGCCAGCGTTATGGGCCGGTACTATGCTATGGACAGGGACAATCGCTGGGAAAGAGTAGTACAGGCTTATAATGCTATGGTACTTGGACAGGGTCTGACTGCAGAGTCGGCATCTGCTGCAGTTGCGGAGTCCTATGCCCGTCAGGAATTTGACGAATTTGTCAAGCCGACGGTTATAACAAAGGATGGAAAGCCTGTTGCAACCATTGGCAAAAATGATTCGATAATATTCTTCAATTTCAGGCCGGACAGGGCAAGAGAAATAACCAGGACTTTCGTGGATCCCGAGTTTACCGGATTTGAAAGACCTAATGGATTTTTCCCGGTCCACTATGTCTGCATGACACAATATGATAAAACACTGCCCAATGTGAATGTGGCCTTCAAACCAGAAAGCCTGACCAATACATTCGGCGAGTACATCAGTAAAAATGGCCTGAAACAGCTCAGGATCGCGGAGACTGAGAAATATGCCCATGTCACATTCTTCTTTAATGGGGGAACTGAGACGATGTATGAAGGAGAGCACCGTGCACTGATCCCGTCTCCGAAGGTAGCCACATATGATCTGAAGCCTGAGATGAGTGCATATGAGGTAACAGAGGAGGTTCTCAAGAGGATCGACTCTAAACAATACGATGTAATAGTATTGAATTTTGCGAACTGTGATATGGTAGGACACACAGGCTTCTTTGATGCGGCAAAGGCCGCTGTTGAAGCCATAGATCAATGTGTGGGAAAGATAGTCGAGGCAATACGGTCTCAGGACGGAGTCGCACTGATCACAGCCGACCACGGCAACGCAGAGCAGATGGTCGACTACGATACAGGCGGACCGTTTACGGCACATACTACAAACATAGTTCCGCTGATAGGAATCGGTTTGGGAGACAGGCAGTTGAAGGAAGGCCGCCTGGCAGACCTGGCGCCGACGATGCTGGAGCTGCTCGGTCTGGAAAAGCCTGCCGAAATGACCGGCGAGTCGCTGTTAAGGTAAGGGGACACTCCTTTGCAGGGGGGTATTCCTTAATGGATAAGGAATGTCCCCTTTTGATAGGTAAGGGGAGAACGAGGAAAGGGATACACCTCAGCAGCAAGCAGGAACCCAAGGCTGAGGTATGTCCCCTGAAGGATGGGAACAAAGGGACATATCCTGAGCTATGCATCGCAGCAAAGCTACTCAGGTGTGTCCCTTTATATATGTCCGCATCTTGCGGAATGTACAAAAATTCAAGTAAAGGGCACTTTTTGGGAAATAATCGTGAAATTATTCCATAAATAGATTACATAAGCCATGCGTTTTTTACTATATGTTAACTTGTATTTGGAAAATAGTCACCTTTACTTGAATTTTTGTACAGTCGAACAACCAGACGGTAAGGCGGCGGAGTGTCTGGTCATCTGGGGAGTCGGGTCATCCGGAGTGTCGGGTCATTTGGGGAGTCTGGTCATCTGGGGAGTCGGGTCATCCGGAGTGTCGGGTCATCTGGGGGGGCGGGTCATCTGGGGGGTCAGGTCATCTGGGGAGTCTGGTCATCCGGAGAACCTCCGGCCTTTGCAGAGCGCTGCGGTCTGCCTAAGTGCCTCCGTCCTTCTTGTATTCATAGATGGTCTTGCCGGTGATCTTTTTGAAGAGCTTGGAGAAGTATTTGGGGTCTGTGTATCCTACCTTCAGGCTGACCTCACTTATCGTCATCGACGGGATCATGATCAGCTTCTTTGCATTTTCTATCCTGACGATTGTCTTATAGTCTATGAAGCTCATGCCTGTCTGCTTCTTGAACAGCTCGCTCAGATAGGCAGGGCTCAGGTGCACATGCCGGGCGACCTGTTCCAGGCTGATGTCCCCCGCATAATTGCTTTCGATCACTTTCTTTGCATTTTCAATGAGGTTAGTGCTGTCAACAGGATTCTTATCATGATAAAAATCAAAAATATGCTGCAGCAGGGTTTTTACATAATCATCCAGATCCGACAAGAAGACCATATCTCTTATCTTCTCATAGGGTTGCTCGCCTGAGATGGTGGACTCCTGACGGAGGAAGGGCAGTTGGATGTTGAGCATTATGATGATGGATTGTATGAATTGCCAGTAAAACTCTTTTACAAGCTCGGGTCTGAAACCCTTGCCCTCCGAAATAAGGGATCTGGTCACGCCATCTATATACGAGACTGCTGTTTGCAGATTGGAAAGCTTGATGTTCAGTATTATCTTGTTGAGGATTTCTTCGGATAGCGAAAGCTTTGGATCAGCCGACAGGCAGTTAGCCGAGTACTGCGCAAATGTGCCGCGGCCGTTCCAGAACCTGGTACCAAGTGCCTGTACTGCATCGGGCAACAGCTTTTGTATCATGCAGGGTGTATGTGTCTCCCCGCTGAGACCGCATGAAATGCTGAGACCATGCTTTTTTTCCAATATACGCCTACAGACATCGAATGCCTTTTTGAGCCCCTGTACCGCCTTTTGTCCGCATGCCAGTGAAACCACCAGGTTTTTATCCTGAGCCGGATGGAATGTGACGGCACCGGCATATCTTTTCATGGACCGATTTACAAGGGCTTTATAATGCTCATATATTTCAGGCTCCCCGCCGGACAGAACATTTTCATCCGGGGCCGTAAGGCATAGAATGAATGAACTGCTTTTTTCAAAACCGCTGCAGTACTTTCTGAATTCACTCTTTATGTTTTCCACAGTCAGACTGTTGTGGGATATGAGTCTGTTCAGGAATGCTTCGCACATGACAGGGAAGGCTTTTTCATATTGCTCCTGCCTTGTTTCCTTTTCTCTGATCAGCCTTTCTGCCTCCCACAGCTCATCGATCATCCTCTCCAGGACCTGTATCAGTTCGTTTTCATCCACCGGCTTCAGAAGGTAATCCTTTATACCATATTTCATGGCCGTTTTTGCGTATTCAAAATCGTTATAGCCGCTGATCACAGCGATTTTAATATCAGGCAGCAGAGTGCGTATCTCGCTTATCAGCTCAAGGCCGTTAAGTCCCGGCATCATAATATCTGTCAGCAATATATCAGGTTCGTGCCGGCGGCAGAGCTCCAGAGCCTCTATCCCGTTGGCAGCTTCACTTGACAGTACCAGATCCAGCTTTTCAAATGGTATTATGGATTTGATCGCTGTCCTCACCCATTTTTCATCATCTGCGATAATAAGCTTGAGCATTGTATCAGCCTCCTAGCTTTCTTTAACGGCAGGTAGTGTTATTTCCACTGTCGTGCCGGCCAGCGCATCTCTGAACCTCAGTCCGTACTGCTCACCAAAGTAAAGCCTGATACGTGAGTTTACATTCATTACGCCTATACCGGTCCCGGTGCGCACACCTTCGTCAGTGCTTCTGCTCTTGTCATTTGTAAGGGATCTGTTCAGTTCCTCGAGTTTTTTTGGCGGGATGCCAAGGCCGTCATCGGATATGATCAGCTTAATGTTGCTTTCCAGGGACAATATCTCAATTTTGATCGTTCCCTTTCCAAGCTTCATCTCCAGACCATGCTTGATAGAATTTTCTATCAGCGGCTGCAGTGTCAGCTTAAGTATCTTGTAATTCATCAGTTCAGGCGGTATGTTGTATTCAAGCTCAAATTTATCTTCAAATCTGAAATTCTGTATGGATATATAGTTCTCCAGATGCTGGAGCTCCTCCTTTACCGAAACCAGGACCCGCTCGCTTATGCTGTAACGGAAGAGCAAAGACAGGGATTTGGACATGGAGGCAATCTCGTGAATGCCGTGATAGAGCGCTGCGCCGCGTATGGATTCCAGAGTATTGTATAGAAAATGGGGATTGATCTGATTTTGCAGCGAGTTGAGCTCTGCTTCCTTTTGACTCAGCTTTATACTGCTTATCTTATTGATTAGATAGTCTACTTCAGAGGTACTGCCTGCAGCAGAGTCATTTTTCCGTACCTGGAGCAGTGGTATCTGGCCTTCGGCGCCGGGATACTGGTTTTCATAATCAGAAATGACTGCTGTCAGCTCATTGATGGGCTTGAGCAATCCCAATGTAACACCCAGATATATAAGGAGCACGAGTCCGAACAGTACAAGGACGACTGTAAGCATCGGACTGCGCAGCCACAGCCGTTCCGATACATTCGAGGCCGGATTGAGGTCGATGAAGATCCATTCCTGGGCAGCATAATCAGTATAGGTCATGAAATAATCAGAGCCTTTGTAATTGACCGGCACAAAGCTTTTGTCTCCGGCCCTCATTGCCGAAATAATGGCCTCATCAGCCTTGGTGGTTAGCTTTCCCCTGTCACGGCTGTAAAGGATATTGCCCTCCCGGTCGAGTATGAGCCTCTCTGCAGCTTTGTGTCCCCCATTGGAGTCAGGGCCGTATCCATCTGAGACTATCAGAAAATCAGAAAGAAGACTGTAGTTGAAATCAAAGAGCAGGACAGAGGGCGGTGCCGTGTCTATTCCGGCATTCAATGATTTTGCGGCACTCAGGACCATTTTATTGACACCTTCGGAATAGAAACGCTGCGTGGTGCCCAGCATAACGATATTCCCTGTGTCTGCAGATGCATCCATGAACCATTTCTGGGATGAAGGGCTGCTGATGACAGCATGGGCTGAATCCGGTCCGTAGGACGCGATGATGCCGCCTTCGTTGATCACATATACGGCCGATAATGCATTTTGCTGTGCCGGTGAGAAATTGTCCTTTATCATAGCGGATAGTATGTCAGAGCTTTCCGCGCCGGCGGATGTGCTTGTCAGATGCTCCGCATCCTCCGTACCTATCGCCGAGGCTGCCATATGTATGGTGAGCTTTAGCTCATCAAGGTAATTGCCGATGAGCTCCTTTTCCTGAGTGATCCTTGAAACCGCCGCGTTGTAAGACATTTCTTCCGCAAGTGAACGCGTGTGGGAATAGAGTATGGCAACCGTCAGTAACGACGGGATCATAACAAGCAGAAAAAAGTACATGGTGATCCTGGATTTCAGTCTCATGTACAGCTTGCTGATGCTTTGTGCTTTGCGGTATGCTTTGCCGAAGCGGACAGGAAATATTTTCATTATGTACACCTCATTGTTATTTTATTAAATCCATACTAAAAAAGCAAACGTAAATGATCCGTACAAAAAAAAGACACCCTCATCAAAAAAAAACCATCTATCTATATACCCGGTATAATGCTAAAATGAAATGAAACTGGATAAATCCGACTTTTATCGTGAGGTGTTGAAATTGACTAGAATCTATCAAAGCAGGTGCAGCAAGGTCATACGCAATATGACAGCCATTGTTCTTGCTGCTTTTTTTACGACGGCACTCTCTGGATGCTATTTCTTTCCAAAGGAGGAGGAAGTTCTTGCTCCACCGATAAAAGTGCCGGATGAGATCACATATGAGACCATCGAAGTCAAGAGGGGAACTATCGAAAACACGATCAGATGTCCCGGCAGCTTTGTTTCCGTGTCACAAAAGGATCTGTTCTATGAGGACAGAGGCGGCAGACTAAAGGAAGTATATGTCGTGTTGGGTCAGAATGTCAAAAAGGGCGAGGTTCTGGCTGAGATAGATACTGATAATATAGTGAATGATATAAAGCTTCAGGAGCTGGCAGTGCAGAGATCCCAGCTGCTTTACGATGACGCAAAGACCCGTTATGAAATAGATGGGGGCAGCAGGACAGAGCTGGAGATGGCAAGACTGGACTACGAATCGAACCTGCTGAGGCTCGAAAATCTGAAAACCGAACTGCAAAAAGCCAGGCTGGTTTCTCCAATAGACGGACAGGTCATATATGTAACAGGTACTAAGCTTGGAGAATATGTAAATGCATTCCAGACCGTTGTCAGGATCGCCGATCCGATGCATCTGCAGCTGAGACATTCGCAGGACAAGGTGAACAGCTTTAGTTTGGGCATGAAGGCTACAGTGAAGATCGACAATGAGGAGTATGAAGCAGAGGTGACAATGACACCTGCAGAAGCTCCGGAGGATGCGGACGAGCAGTCCAAAAAATCGGTATTCCTGAGGGTGGACAACATCCCTGATACTGTCAGGATCGGAAAGAACGCGACCATCAGCCTGACCCTCGAAAGGCAGGAGGATGTCATCATCATTCCCAAACAGGTCATCAATAACTTTGCAAACAGGAAATTTGTCAATGTGTTGAAGGACAATATCCGGGAAGAGCGTGATATCGAGGTGGGCATACAGAATGATACGGAGGCCGAAGTAATCAAGGGTCTTGAAGAGGGAGAACTGATCATAATCAGATAAAGCTTCTGCGGTGCCGACAGTTTTGTCGGATATGGAATAAGCTCTGGAATGGAGGCGCTTTGGTTTGCTCAAGACAGTAATCAGAAGGATGTTCAGCAACTTCTGGATGATAATATGCCTGCTTTTGGGATCTATCCTGACAACGGCACTGGTCAGCTGTATACCGATATACACAGATGGTATAATGCAAAGGATGCTGACTAAGGACATGGAAAGATTCCAGCTGGATACAGGAAAATTTCCCGGAGAATATCAGGTCACGGCAACGCTCAACTACAATTTCAAGCATGAGGACAGGGTAAGGGCACTGCGCTATTTTGACAAGGAGATCCTGACAAATAAGATACCTCAGTTGGATCTGCCCTTGTATTATGTTTCTCAGGGCTTTACAATGGGGGACCTTAAGATACCCCTGACAATAGAAGAAAAATATGATCACACAAGTGACCTGATGTTTGCACAGCTGGGGACCCTTTCCGGCATCGAGGACCATATAAAGATAACGAACGGCAGGATGTATTCAAAAGAAAGAGTCGATGGGGTCATCGAAGTGATAGCGTCACAGCAGGCAATGAAAATGCAGAACCTGCTGCTGGACAAGGAATACATACTCCTGAATCCGATCAAGGACTATACCGAAGCCTGCAGGGTCAAACTGGTAGGTGTATACACTTACAAGGATGCCAGCGATGTCTATTGGACCCATGGGCTGTCAAGACACAATATGGAATTCATGATGGACTTTGAATTGTTCGGCAGAGACTTCCTTGTCGATGAAAACAGCATGGTCACGGAGGCACAGTGGAACTGTGGATTTGATTATCACAGCATAACACTGGAGAACCTGTCGAGACTGGCGAATGTATATGAGGAGCAGGAGAAGTGGTTTGCAAGATACAGAAGCAGCCTGGATTTTGAGATGCCTGTGAGCACCATACTCAGCCGGTACAACGAACGGGCAAAGCAGCTCAGGAACATGCTGTGGGTACTGACGGTACCTGTGCTTATCATGCTTACCTTCTACATTTTCATGGTGTCGCAGCTCATTGTAAGCCACGACGAGAATAGCATCAATGTGTTTAAAAGCAGAGGAGCCAGCAAAAGCCAGATATTCCTAAGCTATCTGATGGAAAGCGGCTTGATAGCCGGTGTTGCATTTATATTCGGACCTCTTCTTGGTATCTTTATCTGCGGCATCCTGGGGTCGTCAAACGGATTTATGGAGTTTGTCCAAAGGACTGCGCTGCCTGTTTCATTGACTCCCAAGGTATATTTGTACTCATTGGGGGCAGTTTTTGTAATGATCATTACAATGCTGGCTCCTGTTGTCGCCGCATCCCGCAGCACTATCGTAAAATACAAGCAGGAAAAATCCCGTATGAAGAAAGCAGCCATATGGAAAAAGTTCTTCCTCGACATTGTACTGCTGCTCATAGCAGGCTACGGGATCTACAGATACCAGCAACAGCAGAAGGTGCTGGAAGCCACCGGAATATCGGCCAACGAGCTGCAGATAGATCCGCTTTTGTTCCTGACATCGACGGTGTTTGTTCTTGGCGCCGGGCTTCTGTTTATTAGGCTCTATCCGTATCTGATCAGAGCTATATACTGGCTGGGCAGAAAGTTCTGGACGCCGGTACCCTATATATCACTGATCCAGGTGGGCAGATCAAGAGGTCAGGAACAATTCCTCATGCTGTTTATAATACTTGCGATTTCAACAGGACTGTTCAATGCGAATTCAGCAAGAACAGTGAACAAGAACATCGAAGACAAGATCAGGTATTCCATCGGAGCGGACGTGCGGCTGAAGGCATTATGGGATGATAATCAGCTTCCGGTGATGCCGGGACTGCCCCAGGCGGAAAAGGACAAGATAAAACAGCCGCCGCTGAGGTATTATGAGCCAAACTTCAATGATTATGAAAGCCTTCCCGGGGCAGAGCTTGCCACAAAAGTACTTTACAGGGAAGACGGTGTTATGCAGACCACATTGTCCTGGGCGGACAATATACACATAATGGGCATCATACCAGATGAGTTTGCAAAGGTGGCGTGGTTCAGGAACGACCTGCTGCCTTATCATATAAATGATTATATCAATCTGATGGTGGACGCGCCAAAGTCATTCCTGGTTTCGGCGAACCTGAAGGAGAAATACAAGCTCAAGGAGGGCGACACCATCCATATTTCCTGGGGAGACCAGAATTATCTGGAGGGCGTGATATACGCCTTTGTGGATTACTGGCCCACCTACAATCCCAATCCGGTCACAAAGGGAAAGGAGCCCCCCGGACTGATTGTTGCCAACCTGTCATACATCCAGAACAAGATGGCGCTCCAGCCCTATGAGGTTTGGATAAAGAAGACGGAGGATGCAACAGACAAGCAGATAAATGACAAGATCGTCGAAAAGGATATGCAGCTGGTCAAGCTCCAATATACGGACCAGGAGCTTGTAAAGATGAAAAACGATGCATTGCTCCAGGGTATGAACGGCATGCTGACACTCGGCTTCATTGCATCTATGCTCATAAGCCTGCTGGGCTTTCTGATATACTGGATCATATCAATACAGGGCAGGGTGCTGCAGTTCGGTATATTGAGGGCCATGGGAATGTCACTGACCAAGGTGATAGGTATGCTGGCCTGCGAACAGCTGCTTGTGTCAGGAGCTGCTATACTTATCGGTATATTGATAGGCGGCATCATGGGTGATCTGTTCATACCGCTCCTTCAGATCATGTACAGCTCAGCCGACCAGGTCCCTCCATTCAAGATAATGGCAAATGGGGCAGATTATATAAAGGTGTATGCAGTGATAGGAACGATGATCTCGATGGGATTCCTGATACTCTGGAGGATAATTTCCAGGATCAAGATCGACCAGGCAGTCAAGCTTGGAGAGGACTGATGCTGCAATAGGGATATTTGCTGCGGGAAAGGCCGCTTATGGAGGTATTGTATGAGTGCTATCATAAAGACAGACAATCTTGTAAGAGACTTTAAATCAGGCCCTGTGACGGTCCATGCCCTGAAGGATGTCTCCATTGAGATAGAAAAAGGCAAGCTCACTATACTGAGGGGCCGTTCGGGCTCTGGTAAAACTACGCTGATCAACCTTGTCGGAGCACTGGACAAACCAAACTCCGGAAAGATATTTTTTGACGGCATCGATATAACCAATTCAGGAGAGAGGGTAAAAAATGAGCTTAGAAGAAAGAGAATGGGCTTTGTGTTTCAATCCGTTGCGCTTATATCGATGATGTCTGCATATGAGAATGTCGAGTTCGGGCTGAGGATCGCAGGAGCCGGTGCGAAGGGAAGGGATGAACGCGCCAGGCATTGCCTGTCCCTTGTGGGATTGGCAAAGAGGATGGATCACAGGCCTCACGAGCTTTCAGGCGGCGAGCAGCAGAGGGTTGCCATTGCCAGGGCAATAGCTCACAGGCCGGATATCGTATTTGCAGATGAGCCTACGGCAGAGCTGGACACCCATATGGGCCTCCAGGTGGTCAAGCTTTTTAAGAACCTGGTGGAGCTGGAAGGGCTGACGGTAGTCATGACTACCCATGACCCCAGCATGATAGATATTGCGGATCATGTACTGACATTGGAGGATGGTGAGATTACTGATGCGAGATGAGAAAACCGACAAAGCTGTGCAGATGGGGAATACAGCCGGAGCTGACGGTTTGGAGGACGGCTTGCAGCAGCTGGGGGAACAGACGGGACGTCCTAAAATGATCGAGTGTGAGAACCTGGTCAAGATATACAAGACAAAGGATCTGGAGGTCGTTGCTTTGCAGGGGCTGGATCTTGTCGTTGAGGCTGGGGAGCTGATGGCGATCATAGGAAACAGCGGCAGCGGAAAGTCTACGCTTCTCAACATGCTTGGAGGCCTTGACAGGCCATCTGCAGGCAAATTGCGTGTGGATGGACATGATTTGCTTAAATTCAATGATCAGCAATTGATCAAATATAAACGTGATACAGTTGGCTTCATATGGCAGAATAACAGCAGAAACCTTGTGCCTTATCTGACTGCCCAGGAGAACGTCGAGATGCCGATGCAGCTCACAGGGAAGATGAATGTAAGGAGCAGGGCGCTGCAGCTGCTTGATATGGTGGGGCTGCTGAACAGAAGGAGCAACAAGCTGAGTCAGCTCTCCGGAGGTGAGCAGCAGCGTGTGGCCATCGCCATCGCACTGGCAAATAACCCGAAGCTGCTTCTGGCCGACGAGCCTACAGGCTCTGTGGATAGTAAGACTGCAGCTGATATTTTGGATGTTTTCAGGGAACTCAACAATACTTTTGGTATCACTGTCGTTATTGTTACCCATGACAGGCAGATCTCACGTAAGGTGGACAGGGTGGTTGCTATCAGGGATGGCCGCACCAGCAGTGAGTTTATCAGAAAGGTGTCTTATGCGGATGAGCTGGCGGAGATGGGCAGTTTGCTCACAAGCCATGGCGATGATGTGCATGAGGAGCTGGTGGTGCTTGACCGGACCGGCAGGCTGCAGATACCTGCCGAATATATACAGGCCCTTGGGCTTAAGGGCAGGAACAAGGTGAAGGTTGAACTGGAAGGCGACAGAGTCGTCATGTACGCCCCTGAGAAGTAAATGATGCGAGACTTCGCAGCGGCGTTGGGGTTTGGTAAGAGGATACTTCAGAGTTGTGCTTTGAGGCAGAGCTTAGTAGGGTGTCCTCTTTTTTATGTGCGTATCCGGCGGGCCGCGGTCATTGCATCGACTCCGTTCACGGACAGTCTGTAATATCCTTGCTCGTTCTCATGCTGGCGCTGCCAAACCGGCATCGTGCCTTATTGGCTGCGCCTGCGGCGTCCGTGCCGCAGGATCATGTTCCTGGTGCCGCATTCGAACATCGCAAGGATATACAGTCTGTAGCCGTTCTCTTCGTATGATGCTCTGACCGCAGCCCGCCGGATACGCCACTGTTTTGTTCAAGAGGACACTACCTCGAGGCAGAGCTTCAAAGCGAGTCTCAGAAGTGTCTTCGGAGCCGCCTCTGACCGCTCCAGCGCCTTCCTATTACAGGCCGAAGTATGCCTCGACGGCTATTTTGAAGCCATCTACGAAACCCAGGGGCACTTTCGGCCCTTTCAGTATCCTTTCGATTTTCTTGATATCCACACCGGTTTCTTCCGAGGCCTTTTCCTTGATCTTATCCTTGATCTTGCTCTTCACATAGCCGGACGGGCCTTTTTCGGCCAGACTCATCAATTCCTCCAGCATCTCGAGCACATCTGCGCACAACATAGCTGCATGCGCCTTGATGGTGGCGTAGTCGTCGAACTTCAGCGCATAAGCTGATATGGACCAGCTGGCACAGCTTAATCCTACGAAATACCCAACGTATGTCTGCATGACCTTATTGTTCATCATGCCCAGTGTATATGAGGCCATGCCGGATCGCTCGCCTGTGTCAAAGACAGATACTGCCTCGTAAGTATTTGCATCGATCTCCAGCCATGCCCACCGCTGCTTGCCTGCCACTGTACCCGGTTGCTCAGGTACTAAAAATACTGTGCTGTTACGCGCGTCCAATGATTGTTGTATATGCTCCAGCAATACCGCAGGATATTTCCCCTGCATTGTGGCCAGAGCTTCAGTGCGGGCATCCTCGCTGTTTTCCACCAGTATGAAGCCGGTTCCCTTGGGGAGGGCTGTCCATACGTCAAGGAAGCTGATGCTGTCGCTGCCGGGCAGAGCACTGCCTTCGAGCACAGAGGCATAGATCCCGCTGAACAGGTTATATGCATGTATGTTAGCTTCTTCTCCCTTCAGCACCTGATTCTGATGGTGCATCAGGTCGAAGCTTGCTATTGCATTGGTGCCGTCTGATTTACAAGTGATCATGACAGCCATCGGCTGATCTACCCTTCCCATAATAAGGTCGAGCTGCTTCGAGATTTCAATGTCATAGGTCGTCCGCGCAGCTATATAGCGATAGAGGGCATTGCGTGTGAACCATTTGACTTTTGATGCATTGCTGGCTTCCACAGCTGGCTGTGGGCCGGAGCTGCCTGATGCTGCTGCGATGGCGTTGCTCTCCTGCATCAGTATGTTGACGGTATTCTCACCCATCTCAGGCAGTCCGAATCCGAGAGTGTGGCAAATATCGGTTAGCTTTTGACCGCTTTCGAGGATAGTTGTATGAACATAAGCATTTTCCGGTGTGCCCGACACGCGCATTCTCACAGTGACAGACTTTATTTTGTCACGGCCTGTATCTATTGCGTCACTGCCCTGCAGCAGGCCGTCAGTGGTGCTGACCACGACCTTTACCAGATCGCCCCCGCCTTCGGATTTTGCCGCAGTATAGTAGCCGATATCTATAGGACCAAGACTGAGAGAGGGTATTGAAAGCTCCTTGTTGAACAGCTCGATCTCCTTCGTCACAATTTCGGAAGTCTCTGTGCCGCCTGTCGATCCGCCTGCCGCCTCGGCAAATGCCCCGAATATGCCGGACTGTCCGGAGCCTTCGGATTGCGGTGCACCTTCGACAGTGGCAGTTATGATCATTCTTGCAGTGGCCGGATTTGTCTTGTTTCCTTTTGAGGATGGCAGATAGATCAGTCCGGACAGGTCTGCAGCATCCCTCATGAACGGTACCACGAATATATGGGGCTGTCCGCTGTCGTCAGTGAAGGCCAGTGCAGGCAGATGATGCGGAGCTTTATCAGTACCGCTGAGATAATTCAATGCTTCCTTACCTCTCTCAAGCACCTTTACCAGCCTGAATTCGCTTTCGATGCCCAACGTTGCCAGCATATGCTCTGCAAGCTCCAGCATGTCGGATTCTGAACCCCAGCCCTGTGCAAGGACTGCCTCCGGCGCATAGTAGCTGTTATCATATCCTCCCGGCGACGGCAGCCACCGTATGGCGTACATCACATGGTAGAAATCCTGCAGCGATGTCAGCTGATCCATCACCTTGCTGCCGAAAACCGATGCAGCCGGTGCAGGTATGTCCGCGCCCTCCGGTTCGTCTGTCGAAAGGCCTATGGTTTTTGCCTTCGGTTCGGCTGACGGCTTTGAGGCTTTATATTTTGCCACTGCTTTGCTTACCGCCTCACTCAGTCTATCTTCAAAGCTAGTGTCGACTTTGACAGGATGCTTCATTGCCATAAGTTCCGGGTGAGGATATGGATCCGCACTTATTTTTACAGCCATTTCCGGGATATGAGGGGAACGCAGAACATATTTGCCATGCTGATCATAGTTGACGGGGAATTCCACGATGCCGCGCCTGGTCTGGCCGTCGAGGACAGCCCAGCTGCTGTCGATCCCGTACAGGTATTCGCTTGTGCGTCCGCTTGGCTCGATATACCGGCGATTATCATCAGATGCCTTTGTATCTTCAAGGGCCAATATGTTATTCAGGCTTGTTGTACCGTAGCCATCCTTTTTATCTGTGACTGTTATATCCAGTATGACATAGCTGCTGCTAAAAGCACTGGGTGACAATGAATTTATGGTCAGATCGAAATATTCATGTGAGAACCTCAGGCCCATGGACGAGGTCCGGACCGGTGAGCCGGCTGTTACCGGTATGTCGAGGCTTCCTCCGCTGATATCGCCGGTCAGCCTTGATGAGGCCGACGAAAATGCCTCAGGTATCTCAAAGGGCATAAGGACCATGTTTGAGGCGCCGGGTGCCATCATCGTCTGTCCAGTGAACCCAAGGGGCATATTATAGACCATGTTGCTCATTTTCGTCATGAGAGGACCTTCAGCTGTGTCCAGTACGTAATAGAAGCGTTCCATCGGGTCGATATTCAAAAGTGCCTGGACCTTGCTGTCGAACCTGGCCTGTATCGTCCTTAACACCGTATACCGTCGGTATTCCTTATGCTCCGGCGTATATTGGGGTTCACGCATAAAGGTACCGTATTCCTCTTGGTCAGATTTCCCTGTGACACTCATGGAGAATACATCAGTAATCCTGGATGGCGAAGATGTGGGAAGTTCGGATATTTCCGCAAGCTGATCGCTGATCTTGCCTGCCAGTGGTATTTGAATATGTCCGTATACAGTATCATAGTAGTGTAATGAGAGCTGTGATATCCTCTGCGGCTTGTCGGCATGAAATACCAGAACACCTGTCTTTTTATCGCCCTTTTTGATCGTTACGGATGCATTGCCTGGTGCCGAAAGGGGTTCGGAGGCCAGCCAGGTAGCTTTTGATGCAGGCACAGGTGAACCGTTGTTCACACTCAGATAGAAGTGCTGCAATATCGAAGGGATCAAATATGCCTCCAGCTGTGACGGACTATTTTTGGGAAAATCAATCTCTATATTAAGTGCCAGGAATTGTTTTTCTCTATTGGCAGCCACGCCGCTCAAAACATCAAAGGTATAGGCATCCTTAACAGTCATCGTGATGAGTTGGTTTTTGCCCGATTTGCCGTATGATGTGCTGCCGGTCATTTCTGAAGGGGCAGCCGCATCTGAACCGTCAGACGGCTGTGCGGTCTTATCCTGATCATCTTCATAAGCAATATGGGATGTGACAGACAATACCTCATTGCCGGGTTTGACTCCGCCGGTGATAAGCCGGGCAGTCTTTTTGTCATACAGCGGGATCATCTTTCCGCCTGTGGTGATCCTGGGAGCTCTCGGCTCCTGGGTCTTGCCTGCTTTCGTTTTCAGGGAGAATCCGGCCAGACTTTTGGTTGCATAATAGTCCATTGTGGATCCATCGTCCGTTTTTGCCTTTATGCCGATGGAGAACGGTAGCCTGTCTTCCTGATTTAGCGGTACCAAGACCTTTTTCTCCAGCTCCTTCAGCCTGGCTGTAACTTCAGCGATATTATTTGTGATTATATAATCACCGCCTGTCATCTCTGCAGCGTATTTAAACGACTCCTCCACTGAGGATGCATCGCTGACACCTACGAATAGACAGCGTATCCCTTCGTCCTTCAATTCCTTTAGGACGGCATCGGCATCTCCGCCTCCGCGATAGCTGACTTCATCCATAGCGGCATCAGTCACAAAAATAAAGGCCTTTTTATTTGTAGGAAGCGGACTGAGCTGCTTTGCTGCCGCTTTGAGCGCCTTGATGACTTCGGTACCGCCTCCGGTGTTGCCTTCCTCGGCCATAGCCTGCATGAGGGCAGGCTTCTGATCCGTAGTCATATGCATCATATCTATACTGCTTCCGAATTTGGAAAACTGTATAAGCGATCCATTCGGCAATGCCGTGAAGAAATCATGGAACATGGTCATGACGGCGTCCCTGTAGGGGCCCATGGAACCTGAGTCGTCGATTATGACGCCGACTACCGGCTGTTCGGATTTTATATCCGCTGTTGATTCCGGCCGCTTGTATGTTATTACAAACTCGTTGCCGAATTTTCCGGCGACGGCGGCAAAGGCCTGATCCAATCCCGCTTCGTCATTGGCTGAGAAATATGCGCCCTTGTCATTGGCCATGCTCATTGCGATCAATGCCTCCGGATCATGTCCTTCACCAAAACCAATAGTCAATACGGTGGTTTCACTGTTCTTTATCTTTGATACTATCTGATCACGGGATAAAGAAGAGCCTTTGCCCTGATTTTTCAGCTCACGGGAATCCGCACCGTCTGCAAACACGACTAAGAAGTTGTTCTCGCCGCTGCCCAGCAGATCGAGGCCTTTTGATGCGGCATCATACAGTGCGGTGCCGCCTTTGGACTTCAGCTTGTCCAGGTTTTTTAAGACAGCTTCTCTTCCGGCCTCCTTGTACTCGGTGATATTCGACTCGAAGGAGATCAGCCGGATATTCGTTTTGTCCGGCAGCCCGGATACGAATTTTTTAGCGGCCTCTATGGTAGGCTTCATGAAATTGCCCATGGAGCCTGAGGTGTCAATGACCAGAACAACGTTTACCGGAGCAGTCTGCCGCTTGATATCGAGTATCTCGCCCGGTATACCGCCCTCGGTGATTGTCACGTCCTTCTTTTCAGGAAAAACATCGCGCTTCAGAGGGTCGTTTATAAGGAAGGACACTTCGGCCGTGTCGCTGTTATCCTTGTTGTCATGTATGGAGATAGAGCCTTGATTTGTATTGAAATTGCCGAAAATGGATTCAAAAGAGGAATATGTCGATTTGAACTCATTTGGAAGCACTACCTCTGTCAGCTCGCCGCTGCTTACCGGCACCATGCGTATTCCTCCCTCTCCTTCGCCGGGGAGGGCTGCCTTGATATTGTAGTATCCGGCGGGGACATGGAATACGGTGTTACCTTCGCTGTCAATAGCTCCGTTGAGAGAATATCCGCCCTCATACCTTATGTCGAACAGTGCGGACTGCAGGTTCAGCGTTGCGCTGCCCGGTGCGCCGAAGACACGAATACTGCCCATCTGCTCACCGATATTGACCGGTATGATGGAGCCTGTCTTTTCAAACCTAATGGTGACAGATTCGGGAACATGTGTGCCCGAGCCGAAGGAGACGTACCAAAACAGCGGTTCGTCTGTTTGGGGGATGTTATCGAGTGCATACCGGCGGCAGTATTTTGCTTCCACATCTTTTGAATAGCTGAAGGAGCGGGCATAGGTACCGATCCTCTTGTACTGAGCAGCCTTTACGTAGGCACTTGCCGCATCCGAACCATTTATTTCCACAAAGGCTGTCACAAAATCGCCGCTTCCGGCCTTTGTCATGAAGCAATATTGGCCGTCGATCAAATCAGATGGTTTCAATGTTATTGTCTGTCCATACGGTAATATATCCTGCTTTACAATTACAAGATCTGCCCTGGTGTATTCCAGGTTGCTCCATGTAGCTGACGCCCACCATATCTGGCTGCCCTTCTCGAGCCTGAAGGTGACCCTGTCGTCTGTGTTGTTGAGCAGTGTTGCGCCGAGTTCCTTTGCGTACCAGCGTATATAGTTTGTGGTCAGCTTTTCATTGTCGATCCCAAGCTCCCATCTTTCGCCATACACGCGCTGTGTGACTTCGCTCACTCCTTCAAGCCAGCTTATGTCAGCATAATCGTTGCCTAAGGGCCTGTACCTCGCATTTGAGTACAGGCTTTTGGAACCGAGGGGGTTTACTAATGGCGCCGGCATATCGGTCCAGTCGCTGGGATCACCTGTCTCAAGCAGCTGGAAATCCACTCCCGGCTTGCCGATGGGATCCGGAGCAGCCTGGAGGAATCCGTCCAGCTTCGGCGGCTCGGCTGCCGACAGCAATAGATGTCCCGAGGGCAATGTGTTTCCCGCAGTGGCTTGTTGTCCGGTGCTGTCCTGTGGACCCTGCTGTGTCTGTTGATCCGGGGGATCATTTTTCTTATCCTTCGGCTTTAATGCACATCCTGCCAGTAGTGAAACGAGTATTGATAAAATCAATACAATCGAAACGATGCGTTTTGTCGACATAGGACAAAAACCTCCGTTATAGATAACGATTATGATGGATACCATTTGCATATGTGTGACAGCCTGCTGTCTTTTCCCTGTACTGCTGTAGCCGGATGGAAGGAATATACCAATTCAATTACATAGTATCACAAACATATGATGACAGGGGGAGTATTTTTCTGCTGTCAAGGGGTGATTAAGGATGATTTTTGTTTTATTTCGCTGGTTTGTGGTTAAAATAAGTCAGATACCATCAGTGGTGGACATGCAGTCGGCAGCTGTGGTATAATATGGAAATGATAAAACGAGAAATGTCTGAAAGGAGTAACAGCTATGAAACAGTATCTTGAGATCGAAAGCGTCTTTGGAAGAGAAATACTCGATTCCAGAGGGAACCCTACTATAGAGGTGGAAGTGATAGTCGAAGGGGGTTATGTAGGCCGGGCAGCAGTGCCTTCAGGTGCTTCCACAGGTGCATTCGAGGCTGTGGAGCTAAGGGACGGAGATACTGCAAGGTATCTGGGCAAGGGTGTGCTTAATGCAGTCTCCAATGTAAATGAGATAATCGCTCCCGGGATCGAAGGTATGAATGTATTCGATCAGGTGGCCATAGACAGAAAAATGATAGCCCTTGACGGTACTTATAATAAAGGAAAGCTTGGGGCAAATGCCATCCTTGGTGTATCGCTGGCGGCGGCGAAGGCGGCGGCTGAGGCTCTGGGGATAGGCCTTTACCAGTATATCGGGGGTGTCAATGCAAAGATACTGCCCGTACCGATGATGAACATTATCAACGGAGGCAAGCACGCAGACAACAGCGTCAATATACAGGAATTCATGATAATGCCGGTGGGAGCGGACTGCTTCCGGAATGCTCTGATGATGTGTACCGAGGTATTCCACAACCTGAAAAAAGTACTGAGTGCCAAAGGATACTCGACTGCCGTAGGTGACGAGGGTGGCTTTGCACCGAACCTCAAAAGCGATGAGGAAGCGATACAGGTGATACTGGAAGCGGTTGAAAAAGCGGGCTACAGGCCCGGCGAGGACTTCAGGATCGCCATTGACGCCGCTGCTACAGAAATGTACCAGGAGGACGGCACGTATCATTTCTGGAAGTCGAACATAGTCAAGACCCGTGAAGAAATGGTGGAATTCTGGGCAGATCTGGCTGAAAAATACCCCATCATCTCTCTTGAGGACGGAGTTTCCGAGGAGGACTGGGAAGGATGGAGACTGCTGACCCAAAGACTTGGCAGCAAGATCCAGCTGGTGGGTGATGACCTTTTCGTAACAAATACCGACAGACTGAAAAAAGGAATCGATATGGGCGTTGCCAACTCCATATTGATCAAAGTCAACCAGATCGGCACATTGACTGAGACCCTGGATGCCATACAGATGGCAAACAGAGCGGGCTATACCGCAGTTACCTCCCACAGGTCGGGGGAGACTGAGGATGCGACTATTGCTGATATAGCGGTAGCTACGAACTCCGGGCAGATCAAGACAGGTGCACCGTCCCGTACAGACAGGGTGGCAAAATACAACCAGCTGCTCAGGATAGAGGAGGAACTTGGGGAGGATGCCATCTATCCCGGGCTTGATGCATGGTTCAACCTGAAAAACAAGTAAGTGTGCAGATAAATCATTTTTGGACTTTTGACAAAAATGCGCAACGGGATTTCCGGGCTGCAGACGCGTATGATGACCGAAGCTGACTGCACTGCAGGTCTGCAATGTTATGCTTGTATTTTTGTAAGATATGTGTTACAATTTGTCTTGTCAATTTTTCGGGAGGTGTTACTTTGAACGCGATACAAATCATAGTATCTATTTTCCATATAATATTTGCGCTCTCCATCATAATAGTAGTGCTTTTGCAGTCTGGAAAGTCAGCGGGTCTGTCAGGCTCCATCGCTGGAGGGGCGGAAACATTCTTTGGAAAAAACAAGGGAAGGACGCTGGATGCTTTATTGGGCAAATATACTTCTGTTGCTGCGATCGCATTCCTCGTTACTTCAGTGGTATTGTTCCTTGTACTTAAATAGAAGGCAAAGAAAACAGACTGTGCAGCGATGCATAGTCTTTTTTATACCATCAGGGTTTGCATAATCAGTCGATCATAAATATCACGGCATGTGTAGGCGATCCATCATTAATTACACGAAACGGGGTGGATATATGGACAGAGAGCAGGCGTTGGCTGAATTGACGGCAAGGGTCAAAAACCCTAACCTTCTGAAGCATTCTCTGGCTGTAGAAGCTATTATGAGAGGGCTTGCGACTATGGTGAGAGACAACGTGGAGGTCTGGGGCTTGACAGGACTGCTCCACGACATAGATTATGAAAAAACAGCAAGCGATCCGTCCAGGCACAGCATAGTGGGTGCCGAAATTCTTGAAGACCTGGGCTTCGACAGTGAGATCGTATATGCTGTCAAGGCTCATAATTCATATCACGGCATAGAAAGAAAAAGAAAAATAGACAAGGCCTTGTACTGTGCAGATCCTGTTTCGGGACTCATAACTGCGGCTGCGCTTATACTTCCTTCAAAGAAGCTTGCAGATGTGACACCGGATTTTGTAATAAGGAAAATGAGTGAAAAAAATTTTGCAAAGGGCGCTGACCGTGACCAGATAAAAAGCTGCAGTGGTATAGGTGTGTCACTGGAGGATTTTATATCGATATCCCTTGAAGCAATGAAGAAGATATCCGATCAGTTAGGGCTTTAGCAAGTGCGGCGATATTGAACTGTATTTCTGTGGTAATATGCCCCCCATCTATGCAGGGGGGCTTTTCAATGCCTGTTGCGGGTCGATTTGGTTTAAAAATCATTTTTGCAGGAATAATAGAGAATAAAGAAACAGATGGATCGAGAGGTTTAAAATGGATATAATGCAGGAACGAAAAAGCAGGATAGTTGAATTTATGAAAGAAGCCGCGTACAGACCGCTGAAATTTGAGGAACTGGCAGTGGTGCTGGATGTGCCGGCTGAGGAAAGGGATGATCTGGCTGAATTACTTGGCTCTCTCGAAATCGAAGGCCGGATATACAAAACAAATAAAGACAGGTATGGAATACCGGCCAGGATGAACCTGATCGTCGGAAGACTTCAGGGAAATGAACGGGGATTTGGGTTTCTGATACCGGACGACGAGGATGCAGTCGATGTTTTCATACCGTCTGACGGACTGTCCGGTGCAATGCACAACGACAGGGTCATAGCCAGGATAACCGCCAAAAGCACGGACGGCAAAAGAGCTGAGGGTGAGATCATAAAGATCCTCAGGCGTGCAGTGACCAAGGTTGTCGGCACCTATGAGAGCAGCCGTTACTTCGGATTTGTTGTGCCTGATGACAAAAAGATCCCGGGAGATATATTTATTCCAAAGGATGAGGTAAACGGGGCAATGCCCGGCTTCAAGGTAGTGGCTGAAATAGTGAAATGGCCTGAGAGCAGGCGGAACGCTGAGGGCAGGATCATAGAGATCATCGGTGACAGCAGGGATACCGGTGTGGATATATTATCCATAATGAAAACCCACGGTCTTACCGAAACCTTCCCGGATGATGTGATACAGCAGGCAGAAACCATACCAGAAAGTGTCAGCGAGGATATGCTGGCGGGCAGGCGTGACCTGAGGGACCTCAGGATATTCACCATCGATGGGGAGGATGCGAAGGACCTGGATGATGCAGTCTCGATCCAGATGCTTCCGAATGGCTGCTACAGGCTGGGAGTGCATATAGCGGATGTAAGCCATTATGTGACCGAAGACTCTCCGCTGGACAGGGAGGCGCTGAAAAGGGGTACCAGTGTTTATCTTGTAGACAGGGTCATACCAATGCTGCCCCGAAAGCTTTCAAACGGTGTCTGCAGTTTGAATCCGAATGTAGACCGACTTGCATTTTCTGTTATGATGGACATCGACTCTAAAGGCAAAGTGATCGGACATGACATTTTTGAAAGCGTCATCAAAACGACTGAAAGAATGACATATACGAATGTGTACAAGCTTCTGGAGACCGCTGACACCGAGCTTCTGGAGAGATATGGGCATCTGATGGACGATCTGAGGACTATGAAGGAGCTTGCTCTGATACTCAGAGGCAAGAGGGTCAGCAGAGGAGCCATTGATTTTGATTTCGATGAGGCAAAGGTCATCGTGGATGATAAGGGCAGGCCCATCGATGTCAAACGTTATGAGATCACCATTGCCAACAGGATAATAGAGGAATTCATGCTGGTATGCAATGAGACAGTTGCCGAGCGTTTCCACTGGGTGGGGATGCCGTTTGTATACAGGGTCCATGATGAGCCCGAATCTGAGAAAATAATGGCTTTCGCTGAATTTGCAAAGAACCTGGGATATCCTCTCAAGGGCATAAATAATGTACACCCCGGTGCTTTGCAGGACCTGCTTGACAGGGTCAGGGGTTCAAGGGAAGAGATGATTGTGAGCACCGTCATGCTCAGATCCATGGCCAAGGCAAGGTACAGCCATCAGAATACGGGCCATTACGGCCTGGCTGCCAAGTTTTACTGCCACTTCACCTCCCCTATCAGAAGGTATCCCGATCTGATAATACACAGACTGATGAAGGAGGAAATCAAGGGCGGCCTGACGGAAGCCCGTGAGCTTTACCTGGAGCAAAGACTTCCGGAGATAGCAAGGGACTGCTCCGAGAGGGAACGCGCAGCCGACGAGGCGGAGCGTGAGACCGAGGATCTCAAAAAGGTTGAATATATGAGAGAAAAGCTCGGTGAGACCTTCGAAGGTATTATTTCAAATGTTACCTCCTTTGGCATGTTCGTCGAGCTTGAGAACACCATTGAAGGGCTGGTCAGGGTCAGCAGCATGTATGATGATTACTATATATTTGATGACCGCCGCTATCATCTGACCGGCGAGCGGACAGGTAAGCGCTACAGGATAGGTGATAGCGTCAGGGTGATACTTGTACGGGCGGATATATCCACAAGACAGCTGGAATTCTTTGTCGCCGATCAGGTCGAAAAAAGCGGGAATGGAACCGGCAGAGAAAAAAACGGAAAACACAGTGAAGGCAAGGTCTTTCGAAAAAAGACCTCCCGGAACGATGAGACGGATGCAAAGCATGCATCCTCCCAAAAGTCCGGCGCCGGCAAAAAACGAAGCAAACAGCCGAAAGAGGCCAAACAGCTAAAACAGCCGAAAAAAGCCAAGCAGCTAAAACAGCCTAAGCTGCCCGAGCAATTGATAAAGCCTAAGCTGAATGATCCGGAATAATGAGCGGGAGGTGTCACCATGTATCTTGTGAGCGCATGCCTATTAGGTGTGAATTGCCGTTATGACGGGGGCTGCTTTAATAATGAGAGCCTGCTGGAGCTGACCGGACGGGGCCAGGCAATACCGGTATGTCCGGAACAGCTGGGCGGCTGTAAAACTCCAAGGCTGCCATGTGAAATATGTGGCGGCAGCGGAGGTGATGTCCTGGACGGGAAGTGCAGGGTAATGAGCGTAAAGGGAGAGGACAAAACTGATAATTATATCAGTGGGGCGATGGAGACCCTAAAAATTGCTAAGGCCTGCGGCGTAAAAAAGGCAATACTTAAAGCCAGAAGTCCGTCATGTGGCTGCGGAAAAATTTATGATGGCACATTCAGCGGAAAAACTGTCTGCGGAAATGGTGTGACAGCGGAGCTGCTGATCAGGAATGGGATAGAGGTCATGTCGGATGAAGATTTCGGGGAACAGCGCCGGGGGGATGACATATAAAGTCACCGGTAAAAGCATCAAGCCCTGAGGATCCTGGGATCGCCGGGCTTTATCCGTCAAACCATGAAAGGTTTTATTTCGTTGCTGAAGCTTTCACAGTCGTCCGAATGGACTTCCACCCTGATGGGTTTGTTGAAGTCAAGGCTGAATATCCCCATGATGGATTTGGCATCGACTACATAGCGTCCTGATGTCAGATCGATGTCAAAATCGTATTTGTTGGCTATATTCACAAAATCCTTTACATCGTTTATTGTTTTGAGCATGATGGTAAATGCTTTCATATCTTCGCCTCCGTTTCCCTGGCAACATCTTAAAATCCTAGATAAATGATATCCTGTATTTGCCATCAAGTCAATTACTATATTGTTAAAAATTTGTGTCAAAGCGGCTGACCCATCCATTGGGAATGTGTGCTCCTTGGTTATAATCCGTCCGGGCAGATTGACAGATACTTTTTATAAACAGATATGTTACAATAATTGATATACATCAGGGAACCATATCAAGAAAACTGACATTGGAGGAACCGTGGATAAAGTTGCTTTTTACACGCTGGGATGCAAAGTGAATCAATATGAAACCGAGGCTATGGCAGAGGCATTTGAAAATGCAGGCTATGAGATCGTCGAATTTGATGAGGCTGCTGATGTTTATGTGATCAACACATGTACGGTCACAGGTCTGAGTTCAAGGAAGTCACGCCAGGCTATACGCAGGGCAAAGCAGCTCAATGGCAGCGCCATCGTTGCCGCAGTAGGCTGTTATCCTCAAACAGCCAGGGAAGAGGTCGAAAGCATACCTGAGGTGGATATAGTGGTGGGAACAGCCAACCGCCTTGAGCTGCCGCGACATGTGGAGAAGTTCCGCAGCGGAGGAGATAGGATATCAGCGGTGGGTAATATAATGAAAAAGCATGACTTCGAGGATCTGAAGATAGAGAGATACAAGGGACGCACCAGAGCGTTCCTGAAGATCCAGGAGGGGTGCAGCCAGTTCTGTTCATATTGCATCATACCATACGCAAGAGGCCCGATACGCAGCAGACCTGCCGAAGATGTGGCCGAAGAGGTGCGCAAGCTTTCTGAAGCCGGCTTCAAGGAGGTCGTGCTGACAGGAATACATATAGCCTCCTATGGGAAGGATCAGGGACAGATCAGGCTTGCGGACCTTGTCAGGATTATACATGGCATGGATGGAATTGAAAGGATCAGACTCGGATCCATAGAGCCGACCATGATCACATCGGACTTTGTTTCGCAGGCAGCAGGGATGGAGAAGCTCTGCCCGCATTATCACATATCTCTGCAAAGCGGATGTGACGAAACGCTGGCCAGGATGAACAGAAAGTATAAGACCGCGGATTACAAAAGGGCTGTTGATATGCTCAGGGAGCGGATACCGGATGTGGCGATAACGACGGATGTTATGGTAGGTTTTCCGGGCGAGACCCAGGAGGAGTTCAACAAGACCTTTGAGTTTCTGGAGATGATACGATTTGCAAAGATGCATGTGTTTAAATACTCCCCGAGGAAGGGGACTCCTGCGTCAACTTTTGAGGATCAGGTCGACGGGAAGGTGAAGGAGTACAGGAGCGCCAGGGTCATGGAGCTATCTGACCGCTTGGCATTCGAATTCAACAGCAGCTATCAGGGGCGGGAAATGTCTGTGCTGTATGAGCAGGAGGTCAGGGGCAGCGACGGTCTGTATGAAGGTCTGACGCCGAATTACATAAGGGTGCTGTCAAAGGCGGATAATGGAATAGTGGGAAATATAACGGCAACGAAGCTTATCCGGGCGGAAAAAGATTTTATGATCGGTGAGATTTAGGGGCTTTCAGGGTTTTTTCAGTATTTTCGTATTGCATATATTTTCCGTATGTTATATTATATATTCATAATCAAACGTGTGTTTTGTAAAAGCCGGGCGGTCATGCCGGGCATTGCATGAAGGCGGGAGAGTGTTTATAATGGCTGACAGAGAAACGATGATGTTCAAAATGGACAAGGACAAGGAAAATGAGGCAAGAGATATCCTGTTTACGGTTTACAAGGCCTTGAACGAGAAAGGCTACAATCCGATAAACCAGCTTGTAGGATACATACTTTCGGGAGATCCCACATATATCACGAACCACCTGAACGCAAGAAGTGTTGTACGAAGGCTTGAGAGGGACGAATTGCTCGAGGAGATAGTCCGGTTTTACCTTGAAAACAAGAAATGACAAAAGCCCCGACATGTTCGGGGTTTATTTTTTGGAGATCACAAAATGCAATATGTACAATTGGGGAATACGGGAATAAGGGTTTCCCGGATGTGCTTCGGAGGGCTTGTCATAGGTCCGCTGCAGTGCAACATGTCAGTTGCCGGGGGAGCTGCTGTTATCAGAGCGGCACTGGAAAGAGGCGTGAATTTTATTGACACAGCAGAGCTTTACGGGACCTACGAGCATATCAGGGAGGCAATAAAGGGGCTTGACGAGAGACCTGTGGTCGCGACAAAATCCTATGCATATTCGGCCGAGGGCGCTGCGGAAAGCGTCGAGAAGGCAAGATGCGGGCTCGATGCCGATGTACTGGACATATTTCTCATGCATGAGCAGGAAAGCCGACTCACACTGAGAGGACACCGGGAGGCGCTGGAATATTATTTGAATGAGCGGGAAAAGGGAAGAATAAGGGCTGTTGGTGTATCTACACATAATATCGAGGTCGTGAAAGCGATATGTGACATGCCGGAGATAGATGTGGTACATCCTTTGGTCAATATTTCCGGGATAGGCATTGGCGACGGTACCATCAGCGAGATGCTGGAGGCTGTGGAATTGGCGTTTGACCGGGGTAAGGGCATTTACAGCATGAAACCGCTGGGCGGAGGCAATCTGCTGCATTCCTATGACGAGTGTCTGGATTTTGTGTTGGGTCTGCCATATATACATTCCATAGCGATAGGCATGCAAAATACCGATGAGGTGGAAATGAATACCCTCAGGTTCGAAGGCCGCAGTATTCCGTCAGGTCTGAAAGAAGCAGCGCTGAACAGAGAGAAGCGCCTGCATGTGGATTATTGGTGCGAAGGCTGTGGCAGATGCGTTGAAAGGTGTAAACAGCATGCCATCTCTATGATCGGGGGAAAGGCAGAGGCTGATCGTGAAAAATGTGTACTGTGTGGTTATTGCGGAAGTGTATGCCCACAGTTTGCGATAAAGATATGCTGAGGATGAGCTTATCATGTTGCCTTAAGGATCTGACAAGCAGGAGACAGGAGATAAGCAGACAGGCATACAGGAATATAGGCGGATTGGCATACAGGCAGGAAACATGCATACAGGAACGAATATGAAAATGGAATCTGGAATGGAGGTCCCTTATGCGTATAATGGGAATAGATTTTGGGGACAGTAGAATCGGCATCGCTTTGAGCGATCCTATGGGCTGGACGGCTCAGGGACTTGAAACGGTACAGCGAAAGGGATCTGTGGAGCAGACAGCCGAGGATATAAAGAAACTGGCCATACAGCACAATGTGGAGAAGTTTGTTATCGGACTGCCTAAAAATATGAATGGCACTATCGGACCCAGCGGTGAGAAAGCAATGGAATTTGGCAGCATCCTGGCTGATATCACCGGGCTTGAGGTGATAAACTGGGATGAAAGACTTACGACTGTAGCTGCCAATCGGGTGATGCATGAGGTCGGCATGAAGACTTCCAAAAAGAGAGGTTCAGTTGACAGGATAGCTGCAGTGTTAATATTGCAGGGATATCTTGACAGTCTGCCGAAATAAAGGTATGTTAATAGAAAAAGGAGGGATCGCCATGGATGAAGAAAGGGATGACATAGTCGTTTTAATAGATGAAGACGGCGAGGAAGTCGAATTTGAACATATCGATACTATCGAAATGAATGATAACGAATATGTGGTATTAGCTCCCCTCGATGAGGATCAGCAGGACGACCAGGAGGAAGAGGAGGTCATCATACTGAAGGTCGAGCACAATGAAAATGGTGATGATTCATTCGTGACCATAGAGGATGATGACGAGCTCGATGAGGTGTTCAATGAATTTCAGGCCAGGATGGAAGAGGAATTCGGTTCTGATGAAGATTGATCAATAAGTTCCGGCGAAACAATGACCGCCGTTCATATCATGAACGGCGGTTTGTCGTGTATATTGTCTTCTTTAGCAGCTCCATCTATTTGTCCTTTTTAAGAAGCAGGCGCTGCTGCTCAAATATGTATTTTATCAGATTATCCTGATCTCTTTTTGTTAGTTCGGTAAAGTGCAGGCCCAGCTCATAGCTTTTGCCCCTTCTGACCTCGATCTGCTGACTTCTCAATATGACACACCTGGCTTTGAACTTGATATCATTGTCCAGATCCAGCTCGATCTTGACATTTGTGCCCTTTGGAAAGTTGGTATCACTTATTATACATACACCGGAACCGCTCAGGTTTCTGGTATACGCTTTGACGGGATCAGCTTCTGCGGCCTTGTCCGATGCTGATAGCGGATCCTGTTTTATGTTTTCTCCGGCTGCTTGTGTGCCGGAGGCTTCCGCGTCCGCATTCTCTGAGTCTCCGGGCCCTGACTGTGTATCGTCAGGCCATATCAATGCATCAGTTATGACATCCAGCCTGAAATGTTCCCTTCTTTGGATCTTTTCAATATTTTCATCCGGCTCGGCTATAAGTACTGCGATATTTCCTTTATACTCCTTTGACCTGACTTGTGCTTTGAAACCAAGCAATCCATGGAGCTGATGTACAAAGGTGAGACGGACTGTTATTCCCGTGGGCACAAAGACGACTCTAGACTCGGTAATGGGCGCAGAAATAACTATACTGCCGTCGTCCTGGTGTTCCAGCAGCTGGCTTACAAAGGTATTGCCCACTTTCTCATCATTTTTGTTCAGCATTTCAAATTCAAGTCTGGTGCCAATTTTTACTTCTTGTGGTGTCATAGTACATTCTCCAGGATTAGAACAAGGTAAGGGGACAGTTCTGTCAATGTTCCCTGCCCGAGAACAGTCCGCCAAAGGTAAGGGGACAGTTCTGTCAATGTTCCCTGCCCGAGAACAGTCCCCTTTATATTATACTTGTATTTGGGATGTTGTCCAAGGGCTATCTGTATATTATGTCGGCATCTGTCGTAAATTCATTTGGCAAATTTCTGCCATATAAGAGGATTTGACCCTCGCGAATAGAATTATATATGTGTCGCATATGACACATCGTTATCATCACTTATACCCCGGGAGGAGTACACATGAGAAAAGGACTAGCTCTTTTGATTGCGCTTATATTGACTGCCTTGTCAGCTGCGGCATGCGGCTCGGCTGAGGAGCCTGATACACAGCCGGTGGTTGTGGAGACCGACGTGCCTGAACCGCCGGTAACTATGCCTCCGGCAGAAGGACCCAAGGAGCAGGATGGTCCCGATGAGCCCGCAGAACCTGCGGAGCCGCTGAAGGACGATTATTCGCTGCCCTTTGAAGGGATGCGGCCTATGGCGGTAATGATCGATAATGAAGGCACCCGGGTATTGCCCCAGGGAGGGCTGGATAAGGCCCAGATAGTTTACGAGGTGATCGTGGAGGGCGGTCTTACAAGGCTGATGCCGGTATTTTGGGGGACGGAGCCTGAAATGATCGGTCCGGTCAGGAGCGCCAGACATTACTTCCTGGATTTCAGTATGGAGTACGATGCCATATATGTGCACTATGGAGGCAGCCCGCAGGCAGGGGAGGAAATAAAAAAGTTCAAGCAGCATGAGATCGACGGCATGTATCTGGGACCCGACGTTTTCTGGGATCTGACAAATGACAGGAGAAACTGGCAGGATTCATATACTTCAATGGAAAAACTGAAAAAGCACGCAGAGAAAAAGAAGTTCCACAACATGGCTGAAGTTAAGTTCCCCTTCACATATAATGAGGCCTGTAAGGATGTCGTTCCCGGAGGGGACAATGCATCCGTTGTTACACTGAAGTATCCTTCAATGACTTCAAAGTATGAATATGACAGTACTTCGGGCATGTACAAGCGCTTCAGGTATGGCAAGGAGCATATGGAAAGAGTAACCGGCAAGCAACTGACCGCAAAGAACATCATAGTACTGTATGTGCAAAACTGGGATATAAAGGGCGACTATGCAGGCCGTCAGGACATGAAGACTACAGGGAGCGGAAACGGCTTTCTCATTAGCTGCGGTAAGGCCGTAAAAATAAAATGGTCTAAAGAGTCCAGAAGCGCACAGACCAAATATACATATGAGAACGGAGATCCTCTGGTGCTGAACCGCGGCCAGACATGGATACAGATAATGCCGCTCAATGCCAAGGTCACCATGGAATAGGAGGTGAATAACCAAATATTTGTTAATGTGTTAGTAAAGTGATTTCATGGGAATATATAAGGCGTACATTATTTTGATAACGGAAAGGATGATATGTCAATGAAGAAACTCTGGAGATGTGGTGTGTGCGGGTATATACACGAGGGTGATGATGCTCCTAATGCCTGCCCGAAGTGCGGCGCACCGAAGGACAAATTTACCCAGCTCAGCGACGGGGAAGCGGAGAAAATATACATATCAGACAGAACAAATGATATCCATATGGAGATCATAAATCTTGCAGGAAGGATCGCGGCGCTGGCTCAGGAGGGCATAGACATCGATCTGGATCCGCCGTGCGTAGCACTCTTTAAGGATGCTATCAAGGAATCCTGGGTAATCAAGCAGAGATCAAAGGCAGAGTTGGAAGGACATATGAAAAGAGGAAAATGGTAATATAGCCCGGCGGCAGATAGCCGGATTCATACTGTGCGGGCCAGAACTCCGCACAGTATTTCCATCATGCGGTCGATATCATATAGTAACGATCAAAGGCGGCATCAGACGAATCGATGAGGGCTGAGGAGAATTGAGTATCAGCCCTTCCGCCAGGCATGCCGCCACAAATGCTTTTCCTGTCGGCTCAGGAAGGTCAAAGGCAATCAGCAAACCTGAGCCGCGTATATTTTTTATTGGATATTGCTGCATCAGCTCACCAAGCTGCTCCTTAATATAGTCGCCCATTATCTCAGCTCGTTCAGGCAGATTCTTGCCTATGACCTCATTTATAACGGCAAGCCCTACTGCCATTGCCAGAGGCTGGCCCGTATATGTACCACCCTGGTCACCTGCGTCGAATATATTATATTTCTCTTTCGTCAGCATGGCTGAGAGCGGAAAGCCTCCGCCAATACCCTTGGCCAGTGTCATTATATCGGGTTCGATGCCGTAATGTTCGTATGCGAACATCTTTCCAGTTCTGCCGATACCAGTCTGTATCTCATCAAATATTAGCAGTATGCCTTTTTCATCACACAGCTTGCGAAGCTTCCTTAGAGAGGCGCTTCGGCAATAGGCGGGGATAAGCTGATTTGCCCGCCTGTCAGGCGGCAGGAATAAAACCATTGAACGGGTGGATGCAACAGCCTTCATCATAGGCTGTCAGCATTTCCCGTTTTTTGTGTCGTAAAATACGACTTTTTCATGCCATCTTTTGTAATCTGAAAATATTTCACCTAATGTGAAAAATGTTGCGTTGAAGTGGACTAGAATACACCTTATCATAATAAGTGTAATAAAGCTAAATCAAATTTCACAGTATTCCCGAAACTGATTATGTAAATTACAGAATAAGGAAGGAAACGAGATGGCACTTCAAAAGAACACCTTTATTAAAGATAAGCTTATCCTTGGAATAAAGGAATACATGAATGAGTTATCGATTGCGGCACTTATTGTTTTAATAACTTGCATATCACCACTTCTTTCATCGGTGTTCCTTGCAGGTGATAACCTGCTGAATTTACTGAGGCAGACATCTTATACAGCAATAGCTGCTATGGGTATGTACTTTGTAATACTGATCGGCGGCATAGACCTGTCTATCGGTGCCACTATCCAGGTTGTCGGTATGGTATCCATAATGATGCTGACCAGCGGGTATTCTACTGTAACTACGATTGTCTGCGTTGTATTGATCGGACTTGTGATCGGTCTTGTAAATGGAGTTCTGGTCACTTTCGGAAAATTGCAGCCATTTGTTGTGACACTGGTCACAAAGAGTATTATGGATGGTATTGTCCTGGTGACAACAGATGGGGCAAGCATATCGGGCAAGGTGCCGGAAAGCTTTGTTAAAATCGGGACAGAATATATCGGTATTTTCCCTGTTCCTGTCGTCATCACGATGATCGTGTTCGGTATAACATTTATTCTAATGTCCAGAACAACCTACGGCAGAAGACTTTTTGTAACAGGCTCCAACAAAGTGGCGTCGTACAATTCGGGAACGAATGTGCGTTTGATACAGATCAGTGCATATATCCTGTGTGCGCTGCTGGCAACGATCTCAGGTGTCCTTACGGTGGCAAGGATCGGTGCCTTCCAACCCTCAACAACACATGGAGGTGCTACCGGTATGGAACTCAATGCAATTGCTGCAGCGGTAATCGGCGGTGCATCCTTGTCTGGCGGAAAGGGTTCTGTAATAGGGGCACTGTTCGGAGCATTGCTTTATGGAGTACTTTCTAACCTATTCCCTCTGATTGGAGTGAACTCGTATTTACAGCAATTGATACAGGGCGTGATAATAATAGTAGCAGTGATTGCCGCCGGCAGAAACAGCAGTTCCTCCAAAATCAAACTTAGAAAGAGTAATGGAGGCAGCCATGAATACAGTACTTGAACTAAAAGGTATATCGAAAATATTTGCAGGCACTCCGGTTCTTGACAATATAGACCTGGCCTTCAAAAGCGGTGAACTGCATGCATTAGTTGGAGAAAATGGTGCCGGAAAATCAACATTGATCAAGATAATATCAGGCGTATACCATCAGGAAGCGGGTAAAGTCTATCTAAATGGTAAGGAAGTACACTTTGCCACTCCAAATAGTGCACAAAAAGCTGGTATCAGTACACTGTTTCAGGAGATTCAGGAGATACCTGAAATGACAGTGGCAGAAAACGTATTCCTTGGTCGTGAACCAAGATACAAAAACTCACCCATCGTTGACACAAAGCAGCTGAAGAGTGAGGCTGAGAAGCTTGTTAAAAGGCTCGGACTCAACATAGATGTCAGTACAAAGATGCGAGAGCTGCCTGTATCGTCGAGAAAAATGGTCGAGATAGCCAGGGCTATGAATCATCAAGCTTCAGTAGTAATAATGGATGAACCCACTGCCAATCTGAATGCGGAGGAAATGGCTGCGCTTTTTAGAATGATAGATGAACTGAAAAAGAACCGGACGACTATCATATATATTTCACACCGTATGAATGAGGTTTTCAGCCTGGCTGATCGTGTAACGGTGCTTCGTGACGGAAAACTAATCGCTACACTCAACAATGATCAGTATGATGAAAAGAGCCTGATCGCACTGATGATTGGACGTGAGCTTACCGATCTTTATCCGGAACGAGAACATAGTATCAAGGAGGTCGTACTGGAGGTCAAAAATTTATCACTCGGTGAGCACTTCAAAAATGTTTCATTTGATGTACACAAGGGTGAGGTGCTTGGTCTTGCAGGGCTGGATGCATCAGGCGCAAATGCTGTGACGAAAACCATATTCGGATTGTGCGGTAAACCGGAGGGAAAGGTGTTCCTCAATGGAGCGGAGCTGGATATAGTAAATCCGTCGACAAGCATAAAGCAAGGGATGGCGTTCCTGACAGAGGACAGAAAAACACAAGGATTGTTCCTGAATCAGAATATGGTCAACAATTTCACTATCAGTGCACTGGCTAAGGTGTTCAGCAACAGAGCATTTATGAAAAAGAAGAAGGAAAGGCTTGAAAGCAACAAAATGGTCGATAAGCTGCAGATAAAAACCGCAGGCCTTCATACCCGGCTTTCTGAATTAAGCGGCGGTAATCAACAGAAGGTAATGCTTGGCCGTTGGATGCTGGACAGGTATAAAGTCCTTATCATGGAGGAGCCGACCAGGGGAGTCGATGTAGGAGCTAAATCTGAAATATACTATCATATCAACAAGCTTGCCGAAGCAGGCCTTGCGGTAATCATGTATTCAACAGAGATGCCTGAACTGTTGGGCATGTGCGACAGGATACTGGTGTTCTCGGGTGGAGAACTGAAGGCGGCTCTTTCAAAGGAAGAAGCAACACAGGAAAGTATAATGCAGCATGCATTAGTGAGGTGACACGATGAAAAAATTTGAGTTATCTAAGCTGTTGTCAATAATTATGCTGGTTGTATTGATTTTATTGGGCTCGCAGTTGTCAGACAGTTTTCTATCCGTCAGGAATTTCTCGAACATCATTCAATACTCGGTGGAGACTGCATTGATTTCAATAGGAATGGCACTGGTGCTCATCATTGGCGGAATAGACCTGTCAGTTGGATCGGTGCTGGCATTTTCTACGGTCGTCAGTGCTAAGCTGGCGCTCGCCGGAGTAAATACGGCAGTTATACTAATCGTTACCATCGTGATTGGGTTTACAGTCGGAGCAATAAACGGACTTCTGATTACTAAAACAAAAGTGGAAGCTTTTATGGCAACTCTTGGAACTATGATGGTAATGAGGGCGTGTACCTTCCTGTTCACAGGAGGGGGTCCGCTGACAGGCTCTATAAAAACGAGCTTCCAGCAAATTATCAAAGGAAAATTTCTTAACGTTCAGTATGGGATATTCTACGTAATAATCATGTTTGTACTCGCTGGGATCATACTGTCCAGAACACGCTTCGGCAGACATGTTTACGCAGTGGGCGGCGGTGAGGAAACTGCAAAGCTATTTGGTGTACAGGTAGATAAGGTAAAAATTGCTGTTTACATCATAAGCGGGATACTTGCGGCATTGGCCGGCATGATCATTGCAGCAAGGATAGGTATAGGAGAGCCTAGATCCGGCTACGGATACGAAATGATAGCGATTACAGTATGCGTTGTCGGAGGAGTCAGCATGACAGGCGGAAAGGGCACTGTGACAGGGACTTTTATCGGACTGATGGTTATCAGTATCATTAAAAACCTGATGAATCTGATGAATATCGATACAAACGCGCAGCCGATTGTCAACGGCATAATAATTCTGATCGTAGCACTGATCATATCAAGAGAAATGCTTGGAAAAAGGAAATCACTGGTCAAACAGATTTGAACAGACTCAGTCTGTTTAAATAGCAGCACATTACAAAAAAGTTATTGAAAGGGGTAACAAAATGAAAAGAATCGTAGCATTACTGATTTTACTGACTCTAGCATTTACGATGGCTGCATGCGGACAGACATCCAACATCTCACAGACTCCGGCAGCACCAGCGGATACACCATCGGCTGCACCGGCTGCAAATGAAGGAACTGAAACAGCAGCAGAAAAGAATACTTTCAAGATCGGTTTTTCACAGTGCGTTATGAACCACCCGTTCCGCATAGCAATGGTTGACTCATTTAAAGAAGCAGCAAAAGCTTATGATGATGTAGAAATTGTCGTAGTTGAAGGCGATGGAAACGTACAGACTGAGATCACAAACATTGAATCACTAATACAGCAGGGCTGTGACGCCATAATTGTAAGCTCTCTTTCAGGAACTGCTATATACCCGGCATACAAGCAGGTCCAGGATGCAGGTATCCCGCTGATAATTGCTGCATCAGGAAATGCCAAGGAAGATGAAGACGCGTATAACTACTATGACACTTTCGTCTCTACTGATGAAGTCGAGATGGGTATTGCCGCTGCTGATTATGCAAACTATCTTCTAAATGGTGAAGGCAATGTTGTCATGATCCGTGGTGTTGTAGAGTCTACAAACTCAATCAACCGTTATGTCGGCTGGAACCAGCAGATAGTAAATTATCCAGGTATAAAGGTAATCGCTGAGCAGTCAGCAGAATGGCTGAGACTAAAAGCTAATGAAGTGATGACGAATATACTCCAGGCTAACAAGGAAATCGACCTGGTATATGCGGAGAATGATGAAATGGCACTTGGAGCTTTGATGGCTATCCAGGATGCAGGCCGTGAAAACGAGATCAAGATCATATCCATGGATGGTCAGGAAGATGCCGCAATGGAAGTTAAGGCAGGCGGACCCTTCAAGCTGACCATAACTAACAACTCGGATACCAAGGAAGCTCTTGCAGCGGCATACAAACTGGCTAAGGGAGAAAAGGTAGACAAGAGGATAGTACTCCCATACGAAAAGGTTACATCTGAAAATGTTGATGAATACCTTGCAAATAATTTCTAGCAGATTGACTTAATCAGACAGTAAAAAATTAATCAAATATAAGGAAGGAGAAATATCATGGGTTACGAAGACGTATTACAGAACATACCTGTAGCTGAATTTCAGGATCGTCTGGCCAAAACAAAGGCTGAGATGGAGAAGAAGGGTTTAGAAGGCTTGCTGGTATATTCAGACTCTGCAAGGATGAGCAATGTCAGATGGCTTGCAGATTACCGAGCATTTGACGGTGTGTTTCCCTACCCTGCAATGGTGTTCGTTCCATTGCATGGAGACCCGATACTATTTGCCGAAGGCAGTCTTGTAGGTTATGCCGAGGACAAGACATGGTTCGATGATACCCGCGGCATAAGACAGGAGCTTGGCAATGTTGTACGCGATTTTGCCTCAAAGCATCCCGGAGCTAAAATCGGCCTCAGTGGTGCGAAATACTGCGCATTGGAATTCTACGAACAGATAATGGCAAATATCGGCTCTGCAAAGCTTGAGAAGACAATGCTCATCGAACAGCTCAAATCTGTTAAGAGCGAACGTGAAATCCGCAATATGAAGGTAGCAGGTGACATTGCAGACAAGGGACTCTGGAAAATCAAGGAATTGCTTGAAACTGAGAAGGACCTTACGGAACGTGAAGTAGCACGGCAGGCAATGGCTGAGATGTTCCGACTCGGAGCAGATACAAAATCATTCGATATAATGGTGCAGTCTGGTGTAAATGCAGAGAAATACTTCCTTGCATATCCGTCAGATAAGATAGTCAAGAGAGGCGAAATAATACTTGTTGATATCGGTGTAAGGTTCAATGACTATTCCTCGGATATGGCCAGAGGAATCGAGTATGGAGAAATGACCGACGAGCAGCACAGACTCGCAGAAACCTGCCTCAAGGCATGGGAAGCCGGAATGGCAGCGCTCAGGCCGGGAATGACCGGCAGGGAGGCTGATGTAGCTGCAAATGAAGTGATACACAATGCAGGCTATGATCACTCGGCAGGAGAGGGACGCGGATGTGCCCACTCCACCGGTATGGACCCCGAAGAGGAAATCCCGACCATCGGACCGGAAAGCGATGATATTCTGCAGGTCAACCAGACATTCTGCTTTGAGATCACATTGCTTGAACCAGGTGTGGGCGGAACCCGGATAGAAGACACATGCGTACTGCGATCTGACGGTGTTGAAAGCCTTACCAATTTCCCGAGAGTTAATAGATGGTAGAAACTTACTGCAAGATCTTGGCCTTGTCCTATGACAAGGTCAAGGTCTTTCTACATATTTTGATGTTGTGGACAAACTTCAATAATGGTAACATAAAATTAAGCGGCATAATATGCAAGGCTCCGGGGTCTGCCGGAAATATGATCAGCATCGTGGTGGCGAAATGAAAAGGGAAGTTCTTGGCTTACACAATGTTTCATACAAAACGGCCGCCGAATCGATACTGAACCATGTTACCTTCAGCCTGTATGAAGGAGAGGTTCTCGGGATTGTCGGAATAAATGCGGCTGGAAAGAGTACTCTGGCAAAAATCATTGCAGGTGTCCTTGAACCGACCATGGGGCAGGTCAATTCAGGCCTGGCTGACGACATTGAAAGCGCTGGCAGCAAAAGGCCTGGCAGAATCGATACGGACAGTTCGGGTAAAGGCAGTATGAGATTGGGTATTGGGTATATCAGTGAAGCACCGGATCTGCTTGCGAACATGACAGTGGCGGAAAACCTTTTTCTTGGCGAAAATGAATACCATGGAATTTTCCTTAACCATATCAAACTAAAAAAGCAGGCCCAAAATGTGCTAAGTGGGTTCGGTCTGGACATCAATCCATCGCTGACGGCAGCGGAACTGACATATCCGCAGAAGAAGCTGGTACATATAGCAAGGCAGCTTATACATCCTCCGAGGGTCATCGTTATTGATGAGCTGACAGATGGATTTTCAGAGAAAGAAATAGATATGCTTTATGATATCATACGCAATGTAATTAGCAAAGGAACTTCTGTTGTATATACGGCGCATAACTATATTGAAGCTATGAGATTTTCAGACAGACTGCTCATTATGAGAGACGGAGTCATCGTAGCCGAATTCAAAAGCCCTTACAGTGATAAGGAGACAATCCGCAGGACGGTCTACCATACAGATACGCCGGCAAGCCCTCACCGGATATATCCCGCAGATACCGCAGAAGAAAACACGGCTCAGTCCGGTGTAAATCTTACTGATACGGGATCAGATGATATAATATTTGAGACCGCTGCAGTGCCGGTGTTTGAGGTTCAACATTTATACTCGCAGCATATCAGCAATGTTTCGTTTGTGTTGAATAAAGGTGAGATACTTGGAGTCACAGGTTTTATCGGAAGCGGCAAAACAGAGCTCGCCAAGTGCATTGGTGGTCATATACCATACTATTCAGGCGGACTTGTATTAAACGGGAAGCCGATAAGCTGCCGCAGTCCGAAACAGGCAATTGCAAATAAGATATGCCTGTGCCTGGAGGACCGTAAAGAAATGCTGCTGCCATTATCCCAGTCAATTAGGACGAACCTGTCCATGATGGTGCTGGACAGGATAAGTAAATGGTCTTTCATCAAAAAAAACAGGGAGAAACTGCTGGCGGATGAGTACAGCGCAAGGTTCGGTATAGGAATGGATGGCGACAGGAGAACCGGCGAACTGAATAATGCAGCGCTGACAAAGCTTACCATAGCCAAGTGCATGGTTATTAATCCGAAACTGATTATTCTTGACGAACCGACAAGAGAGCTCGATCAGAACGGGGTCAGGGATTTATGCTCGATTCTGAAGGAGATCAGCAAATCCTGCGGAGTTATAGTAGTCTATTCCAAACATGATGCTCTCGCTGAGATATGTGACAGAAATATCGTGCTGCATAAGGGAAAACTAATCGGAGAGCTCGAAAGAGGCGAGGCAACATACGACAAAATAGCGCAGCTTATTGAAACAGCAGATATGAAGGGGTTTGAAGAACATGATTGATGTTGTTATCGTAGATGATGAAATCTGGGTAACTAAGCTTATCGAGAATATTATCGATTGGAACTCTTACGGTTTCCGTATTGTCAAGGTCTATCATGATGGATTTGATGCTCTCGAGGGAATAAAGCTGTTAAAGCCCGACCTCGTTTTCACGGATATACGAATGCCGGGGATTACCGGACTGAACATTATCCGAGAGCTTTCTGCCGAAAACAAAGACACTTTATTTGCCATAATCAGCGGTTACAGCGACTTTGAATATGCAAAGGCAGCTCTCACCTACGGCGCAGTCGGTTATTTGCTCAAGCCCATCGACAAAAAGGAACTTGAAAAAATACTGATAAAGGTAAAGGATATGATATCGGCTGAAGGTTCAAGACAACAGGATATCCTCAATCTGAAAATAACTTACGATAATGCTATTGACAAGCTTAGAGAGCAGTACTTCGAAAAAATATTCGAAGGTGTTGTAGATGAAAGCATTTCGATCGAAAAAATAAACAGCGAACTTAATTTGAACTTCCATGAAGGTACCTTTCAGGTGCTTGAAATAGTATACGGACAGGTCGACAACGAGGCCCAGGTGGTGGAAAGGGTTCTTAAAAACCTGTGGGAATGCGGACTGCCCTCATTATGCATTGCAATAGTTGCCCTGAATATCAACCATAAGATCGTTATAATACTTAATTACAAGCGGGAGCTTGCCGAATCTGCCGGGAAATGCATCAGGGATTTCTTTGGGAGCGTCCTGGAAGACAGAATCACAAAGGAATTGGTTCTGTCAATCGGGACTGAGGAACAGTCGATTTCCGGGCTGCGCAGTTCATACAGCAGTGCTAAATTGATCTGTTTCGCACGGCTGACCCAGGGTGTCAATCGAATATTCGACTGCAGGGATTTTCTGCAGCTGGAAAACAGCACCCCGCCCGATCCCGAGTTCGACGTAGAGCTGAAGCAGGCCTTGAACAGCAATGACAAGGCACTGGTAGTTTCTATGATCAGCAAAAAGATTATGGAACTGACCATAGTTAACGCCAAAAATCCTGTAACGCTGTACAACGGAATAATGTACATTCTCAAGCTGTTATCCGGCAACATCTTCGGAACTTCTAAGAAACCCGATGAATGGCAGGACTATTTCGAAGAAAAAAGAGTCAGAATAGAGTCATCTGTAGGGAAAGCAGCTATACTGGTCCTGTTCTCCGAAATCGCTGAGGATATAATCAGCCTCAAGTCAAATGATGAACTTAACAAGAACAAAATCATGATAGAAGACGCTAAAAGGTATATCGACAGCAACTATATGTGTGATATAGGCCTTGAAGACGTTTCAAAAACCGTGCAATTGAATCCAAACTATTTCTGTGAGCTGTTTCGCAAGGAAACGGGTTACAATTTCAAAGAGTATATTTCTCTGCGAAGAATGGAAGCTGCAAAAGAACTGCTCAAGAATATTTCATACAAGCTGTCGGACATATCCTCGCTTGTAGGCTATAATGATGCTAAATATTTCAGCAGAACATTCAAGAAATATGTTGGCATTACTCCTTCAGAATACAGAAAGTTAATGGTTGGATATGAATAGTATCATAAGAAAAAGAAAACGTTATAACCTAAGAATAGGGATCATTGTGCATCTGGTTCTTGAGATAATCATGCTGCTGCTGTTTGTTGCCACGATCCTTGAATGGAAAGAGGGACAGCAATTTTCAGCTTTCAGGGCAGGTGTCTCTGCTGCCTATTTGGTGATGCTTATTATTAACGTACTCATTCTTCTAAGAAAAATCTATATCCCTATATCCGACGTTGAGAAAAAGGTAAATATATTGATGCAGTCAAAGCAGCTAAAGGACGAAAATGCTGCTGCGGATTCACCTATAGACTATAGTGATTATAGTTTGATAGATATATTGAAGCTGTTGTTGAAACGTGAGTCGGATGCGGCACTTATGAAAAAGCAAGCTGAGATCAATGCACTTCAAAACCAGATAAACCCGCACTTTTTATACAATACGCTTGAGATGATACGAGGACAGGCTATTTGCTGCAACTCTCCGGAAATTGCCGAAACGACAAAGGCATTAGCGGACATTTTCAGATACAGTATCAGTAAAAAAGGTTCAATGATATATCTATGGGAAGAACTGGCAAATATAAATTCCTATATGCAAATACAGCAACTGCGGTTCAATAATAAATTTAGTCTGGAGACAGAGATCGAAACTGATGCAATGAATGTAAAAATACCAAAGCTCCTGATCCAGCCTGTGGTTGAGAATGCGCTCAAGCATGGACTGGAGATAAAACGAGATAAGGGGCATATAAAGATCATCGCATTCCGCACTGTAGACAGGATAGTGGTTTCTGTCGAGGATGACGGCCTGGGAATGACTTTTGATAAGCTGAAGGAAATAAATAACAAGCTGTATGGCAAAGGTAATGTGCACCCTATTGTCAAAGACACGTACGAAGGCACCGGTGCTGAAAGCAGCGACGGAAGGAGCAGCATCGGTCTTGTGAATATAAACGAAAGAATAAAGCTGATCTACGGACCCAAATACGGTGTAACGGTCATGAGTGCCCAGGGTATAGGAACAAAAATCACTCTCACACTTGGCATTATTACGTAAAAAACTATATATGGAGAGTTTATTAAGGGAGGATTATTCTGCCGAGGATTATTCTGCCGAGCATCGAATCATATACTCGCTGCGAAGTCAATTCACCCCATTACTTGCGAATTTGAGCAAGTCTCATGATTTCTTCTAAATATGAAGGATTATTTTGCTAAACATCGAATTATTCAAATCAAATGCTGGTTTGCTATCGAATAACAAAAGAGCGTCAAAGACGGTTTGACAGTACCGATAGGCACCCGGGCCGGAGGCCAGTTTCTATGGACAGGAGCGACAGAGGCAATATGGGCAGTAGTGGAGATTACTCTGTGGACATGAGTGATAGGGACTTTGTGGATATGAGAAGTAAGGGTTCTATGAATATTAAAGCCTGGTTTTTTGCAGGTAATAGGCGTACGCTTCTGCAGAGAACAGCTTTGTTTTTGTGTTTTTTTTACATATGCCTAGCACTATGTGGGTGCACAGCCAATAATAAAGACTTGTCTGCCGGGGACAGCATTCACTCTGAGGACAGTCTCACCTCTGGGGATGACATCTCATCGAAGGATAATCTTCGCTCCACGGATCAAAGCAAAGACCAGAACCCTGTGGAAAAGAACGAAGAACTCCGCAAATCAGGCATAAGCCTGCCGCTGGAGGAGTCCAGGGTGATCGATATTTCGATAGAGAGCGAAATCATGGGCAGGAAGATGCCATGTAAGGTTTATCTCCCGAAGGGATATGGCAGCGGGGAGACTCACCCTGTCTGGTATGGCCTGCATGGCTATGGCTCTGATGAATCCATGTGGATAGATCAGGTCGGAATTGCTGAGGCTTCTGATGAGCTGGTGGATGATGGTGTAATAAAGCCAATGATAATGGTTTTTCCATATACAAGAGACGCCACAATGAATGAGATCAGTAAAGATCTGGAGGACGATGGCAAATTCGGAGAGAGAAATATGGATCGGTTCATTTGTGAGGAATTGGTGCCATATATTGATTCAAGGTATGATACCGCTGCATCGGCCGGCAACAGGTATATCGGAGGGTTTTCCATGGGAGGAATGATCGCGGTCCGCATAGCCTTCCACCATCCGGATATGTTCAGCAAGGTCGGCGGTTACAGCGCTGCTGTGATTTCCAGTGATTATTCCGGCAGACAGCTGGAAGAATGGCTGTTCCCATACGATAATGTCAACGAAGTTGCAGATATTGTCGAGTTTGACAGACAGAAAGGACTGGACAGACTTACTGTTTATCTCAATTGCGGTACTAACAACGATCCGTTCCTGACAGGGCTCCAATCGCTTTGTGAAGCGCTGCAGCAGCGGGGCATACCTGCAGAGCTCGAAATGTATAAAGGCGGGCATGATCTGGAGTATTCTAAAGCAAATGCAAAAGGATACCTGTTGTTTTATGCCGGAAAACACTGAAACGAACAAGTCTCTCGAAGGGATGACCCTTGTCTGGAGATGTCCCTTGCTTATCTTAGACATTATCTGTTTTTTGATTGATGACGAGTTAAGCATTTTTTTGTATAATAATGGACAATGGGATTGGTTGACCATAGCTTACAATTTTAGCCGCCAGTGGCCGCGGCGGAATGGAGAATTTTATGAAGAAGATCTATGAAGGAAAAACAAAGGATGTATATGAACTGGAAAATGGGAATGCCCTGTTAAAGTTCAAGGATGACTGTACCGGCAAGGATGGTGTATTCGATCCGGGAGAGAACACCGTAGGATTGACCATTGAGGGGATCGGCAGAGCAAATCTGCAAACATCTGTCAGGTACTTTGAACTGCTGAAAAAGGCGGGGATCAAAACCCATTTTATCAGTGCCGATATTGAAAACGCGACAATGGAGGTGCTGCCGGCGAAACCCTTCGGAAAAGGGCTCGAGGTAATATGCCGCCTGAAGGCAACGGGGAGCTTTATCCGCCGGTATGGCGCATATATAGCCGATGGCACGGAGTTGCCCGGTGGATACGTTGAAGCGACCCTAAAGGATGATGAAAAGGGTGATCCGCTGATCACAAGTGAAGGCCTTGCGGCTCTTGGCATCATGAGTGAAGAGCTTTTCAAAAGCATGAAAGAGCAGACCTTGAGAATAACAGGCATCATTGCAGATGACCTAAAGACTATGGGACTCGAGCTGTGGGATATCAAGTTTGAATTCGGATATAACATTGGAGAGGTCATACTGATCGATGAGATATCCAGCGGTAATATGCGGGTCTACAAGGACGGGAAGATAGTTCCGCCTGTAGATTTGACCAAAATCATTAATTCAAGATAGGCGTGAGCATAAACAAAGCGGGCTTTCATTTACTGAAACCCGCTTATCATGTGGTCGGAGTGACTGGACTTGAACCAGCGGCCTCTTGGTCCCGAACCAAGCGCGCTACCAGCTGCGCTACACCCCGATATGCATTCCCGAAATCGCGCTTTATTATTCTAACACCAAACAGGATTTATTGCAATGGTAAAATTGCAAAACATTTATTTGGGCGGGGTTGTTTGGCATAAGCAGAGGTCTTGGTGAAGCATATAAATGAAAAGGAAGTTGAGGCTAATGAACAGGGATGCAAAAAACATCAATATCGCCTACATAGGCGGCGGGTCGAAGGGATGGGCCTGGAGCCTGATGAAAGATCTGGCTTTAGAGAGGGAAATATCCGGTACTGTCAGACTCTACGATATAGACTTTGAGGCGGCTCTGATAAATCAGAGGATAGGCAATATGCTGACGGCGCGGGAGGATGTTCCGGGAAAGTGGCAGTACAAGGTAGTTGGTTCACTCAAGGAAGCCCTGACAGGTTCAGACTTTGTATTAACATCGATACTGCCCGGTACTTTTGATGAAATGGAGTCGGATGTCCATACACCCGAGAAATATGGCATATATCAGTCCGTTGGAGATTCAGTCGGCCCCGGAGGACTGATCCGCTCACTGAGGACCATCCCGATGTTCGTTGAAATAGCTAAAGCTATCAGGGAATATGCCCCGGAAGCCTGGGTGCTCAATTATACGAATCCCATGTCGGTATGTGTAAGGACGCTGTATCAGGTGTTCCCGAAAATCAAAGCCTTCGGATGCTGTCATGAAGTATTCGGCACACAGAAGCTGCTAGCTATAGCCCTGGATAAAATAATGGGGATAAAAGGTGTACAGCGTCAGGAGATCAGGACCAATGTTCTTGGAATAAACCACTTCACCTGGATCGATAGGGCTTCATACCGGGATATCGATCTGTTCCCGGTATACAGGGAATTTGTCCAGCGCTATCATGAGACAGGCTTTACCGATGAAAAAGCCGATAAGAACTGGATGAACGATCATTTCAGTTCCGCTGACAGGGTCAAGATGGACCTGTTCAGGAGGTATGGGCTTATGGCGGCCGCAGGTGACCGGCACCTGGCTGAGTTCGTGCCTGGCAGCCGGTATTTGAAGGATCCTGAAACGGTGAAGAAGTGGAAGTTCAGCCTCACATCCGTGGCCTGGAGAAAGAGCGACTTACAGGAAAAGCTGAAAAAGAGCGAGTTGCTTGCATCCGGCAAGGAGCAGCTTAAGGTCGAACAGTCAGGTGAAGAGTGTACTTTGATGATGAAGGCGCTCCTTGGCCTGGGAGATATGATCAGCAATGTGAATGTGCCCAACGTGGGACAGATCAGCAACCTGCCAATGGGAGCGGTAGTAGAGACCAATACGCTGCTTTGCAGGGACAGTGCAGCTCCTGTATTTGCCGGTGCGCTGCCCATTGATATCCAGCACATTGTGATGCGCCATGTGACCAACCAGGAGGGTATACTTGAGGCTTGCCTGAAAAACGACAGACGTCTGGCTTTTGAGGTTTTCATGAACGATCCTCAGATGACGCTTGACCCTGATGCCGGCTACGAACTGTTTTCAACAATGATAGAGCGCACGAAAAAATACTGCTTTATAAAATAGCCAGCCGTTTATATTATCGGCCGGAATCCGGCCTTAAAACCGATTCGCAAAAGGGAAATACACACTTTACCTGCAATTTGGAACAGCTCACAAGCCTGGGTGTTCCGTTTTTCAAGTAAAGTGTGTTGACTGTAGACATAACATCGGGTTATCCTCAATTATCGGCCGGAATCCGGCCTTAAAACCGATTCGCAAAAGGGAAATACACACTTTACCTGCAATTTGGAACAACGCAACCACCCAGGTGTTCCGTTTTTCAAGTAAAGTGTGTTGTGTGTAGACATAACACGGGTTATCTGCAATTATCGGCCGAATCGTATCCCTGTTATCGATCCAAACGGTGACATCCTGCAATATGCCCTCATAGGCATCAGTTATTGCGAGATTAAGATCTAAATCTACAATATCATATTTCGGATCTCCATATTTGCTGATGATTTGATTCCTCAGATGATCCAGCGTATTCCTTGCATCAGGGACCACCTGGAATTCGGTAATGCCTGTTTCTTTCTTCTTAAGTGCGGGTATGGGCCAGGGGTTTGTCGAAGCGTAGGGCCTTTCAGGGGTGATGCGCAGTACTGTAAAATATTTATCTATATTATAGATATAATCCCAGCCGATATCCGGATTTTGAAAAAGGTTGGCCCGCATTACATGCGCAAAGTGATCCTTGCCCTTTTCCAGCCCCATGTTGACAAGACCCGCAGGAATATTGTCATCATTCATGATACCCGGGTTAAAGCCGGATTCGGTCAAAGCATCGCGCATGAACTTATTTATTCCTCTGTCAGCAGTGGTGATGATGATCGTGGTAGTGTCGAAAGGTTTTCCGGATGTGCCATAGGGCGTACTATCAGTCCAGATAATTCTGTTGCTTATCTGATCACCCAAACTTGCTCCGATATAGTGATAAAAACCGGTACGGCTACTGCCGGTTGTGATTACACCAGTGTAGTCCTTCTCGGGTTTGTTCTTAACCAACGCCAAATAACTTTAAAACTAAAGTAGGCTGAAGGCGGAGGTGTTCGTCCGATTATTACTATCGCTTCGTCTGGACGCAGCTTGTAGTGAAGCCCCGGCGAAATAAAGTCAAGATTGGGCGGATAATTATTCTGACTGAAGAAATCATAACCGATCGGTGGTCTCTGCCCGGGCGATGGTTCCTGATTTGGCGCCGGAGGAAGGAAACAGTTTGTATATGGTGCTCCTGTTATATTGCCCAAGGCGGTGCTGGAGTTACCTTTTTTCTCAAGAAGCTGTATAAAATATTTGATGCTGCCGACTTTGTCAAAGTAATATTCATACATGGGTGTATCAACTTTGCTTTTAAAGCTGCATTTTTTATCAATACTATCCAAGTCGATCACTCCTTACTTGTGATACTATATGTTTAGGTCGCGCACTAGACAGGAGTGACTTGCACCTGCATATTTCTGCAGGAAATCTGTCATGGCTGTTATACTCTGGGACAGGTTCCCCGATTTGGCTTTTTTGCATGTTTCTTTTATTGACTTTTTATGACCTGAGGCACTAAAATATGATACAATGTGAAGAGACCCATATGTGGGATACATCATTATCTGCAGCATATCTGGATGGTCCCCGGATATTCTTTTTACACTTATTTTTATATCGGGATGATGTAACTGAATGAGAAAAACAAGAAACTGGGATACAACGGCAATGTTTCTCATACTTGAGGGCATTGCCTATACAATGGTGCTGAACCTAAATAATCCCTTTACACAGATGTTCGCCAAGAGGATGGGCGGGAATGACCTGCACACGGCTCTGATAAATGCTCTTCCTCCTCTGACGGCCATTTTTTTGCTGTTGCCTGCCGGAATACTTATAGAGAGGCTCAATAAAAAGAAACAGACCGTAATAATACTGCTTTCTGTCATAAGCCTGTTTTATGCATCCATTGCCTTTGTGCCGATGATACCCCATGAGGGGAAGGTCATGATCTTCGTCATCCTGATCGGCTTGATGAACGGCCCGGGGGCATTATACCTGACTACCTGGCAGTCATATTATGCTGACAATTTCCAGGGAAGCTATGCGTCGAGACTGTATACCGTAAGGAGCAAGTACAGCGCATTTTTCGGGCTGCTGACAGTTCTGGTCACAGGCCTTCTTCTTACTAACATACCTAAAACAGATGCCGAAAGACTTATATTGTATCAGATATTCTATGGTACGTGCTTTGCGCTGACAATAATACAGATACTGTTTTTCTCAAGTGTCAATAAGGTCCGGACAACCGGTACGGTCGGCATCAATGTTCTGCCGCCGAAGAACGGGCATGCCGGCGGTGATGCGGAGGGCAGTGAACAGAAGGGCGGCAATTCAGAGGGCGGCAGGGCGATAGAGGTCGAACCGGAGGACGGCAAGACGAGGGACAGTGAACGAGAGGGCGGCAGGGCGATAGAGGTCGAACGAGAGGACGGCAATTCAGAGGACGGCAGGGCGATAGAGGTCGAACCAAAAGATAGCAAACCAAAAGACAGCAAAACTAAGGAAAGGATCTGTCTGTTCAGGAAGGAAGATTTTGCAGGTCTGCTAAAAAACAAAAGGTTCCTGCTGTTTTGCCTGTGCGGTATTGTTTTCCATATGGCATGGCAGATGGCGTGGCCTTTGTTCTTCATATACTATACCGATCATGCGCACCTTAACGAACTGCAGATCAGACTTATCAACCTTGCATCAGGTTTGACACAGTTCCTTTCGTTTTCGTTATGGAACAAGGTGATCGAGAAAAAGGGAGGCAGCCTTGTTATAATATTTGGAGCTGCCGGGCTTGCAGTGACTCCATTTGTATTTACCTTTCAAGTGGGGTTCCCGCTGATAATAATGCAGAACCTGTTTGCAGGAGTATTCCAGGCGGCGTTCAATGTGACACTATTCCTTTGCCTGCTTGAAACACTGCCGCCGGGGAAGAAGACTGTGTATATAGCAGTTTTCAATACGCTGACGAGTCTTACGGGTTTTGCAGCTCCTCTGATCGGTCTTCGGATCCTGAATATGACCAATATCCATATTGCCATGGCAATCGCCGGTGCTTTCAGGGTAACAGGAACGCTGATGTACCTGATTCGCTGGCTGAAGGAGAGAAAAAGAGCGCTGCCCGTAAGTCCAGGCGCGGCAGGGGAGAAGCTGGCCGGGTAGATCCTTGATCAGCATTTTCGGGCAGGACATTTGCTAATTAGTGCATAATTGGGTATATTATTGTGAGAAGTAAATCAATGAAACATATGAAACAACAAATATCAACGACTTTGCTGTAGTATGCAGAAAATTGCATTGAAGACGTTTATGGAGGTTAATGTGCCGGTAATAATTAGGGACGATATACTGCAGAGTGTCGAAAAGCCAGCCAGATACACGGGCGGTGAGCTGAACAGTATAATCAAGGATCCGTCAAAGGTCAGTATCAGGTTTGCCTTCTGTTTCCCCGATGTATATGAGGTGGGGATGTCCCATCTGGGGATGAGGATACTCTACAATCTGCTCAACGAGCGGGAGGATACATACTGTGAAAGGGTCTTTGCGCCATGGACGGACATGGAGGCAAGGATGCGTGAAAACGGGATACCGCTTTTTTCGCTTGAAACACGCCAGGCTGTGGGCAGCTTTGACTTTGTCGGGTTTACTCTGCAGTACGAGATGAGCTATACCAACATACTGAATATGCTGGATCTGGCCGGGATACCGCTTGAGAGGGCAGACAGGGGAGAGGGACAGCCCTTTGTCTGTGCCGGAGGACCTTGTGCATACAACCCTGAACCTCTTGCTGATTTTATTGATTTTTTCATGCTTGGTGAGGGTGAGGAAATCATAAATGAAGTAATGGATGTTTATGGAGAGTGGAAAAAAGAAGGTGCATCAAGAGAAGAATTCCTGAACAGGATAGTAAAGATCGAAGGGATCTACGTACCGGGCTTTTATGAGCCGAAGTACAAGGGCGATGGGACCCTGGAGGCCGTATCTCCGCTGAAGGCTTCTTATCCTGCGAAGATCAGAAAGAGGATCATCAAAGATCTGGACAACATATATTTCCCTGAAAAGGCCATCGTGCCGTATATCAATATCGTACATGACAGGATAATGCTCGAACTGTTCCGGGGCTGTACCAGAGGCTGCAGGTTCTGCCAGGCGGGGTATATTTACAGGCCGGTAAGAGAGCGGACTCCCGGCAAGCTTGCAGAGCTGGCCGGGAAGCTGCAGGAGAGCACCGGATATGGGGAGATATCGCTGACATCACTAAGCACCAGCGATTACTCGGGACTTCCGGAGCTGACCGGGGAATTGATAAAGGAAATGGAGCCCAAAAAGGTCAACCTTGCGCTGCCGTCCCTTCGTATCGACTCATTCTCGCTGGATCTGATGGAGAAGGTCCAGAAGGTCAGAAAGAGCGGACTGACATTTGCGCCGGAGGCAGGGACCCAGAGGCTGAGAGATATAATCAACAAGGGAGTTACAGAGGAAGACCTGCTCAATTCCGTGGGCTTGGCCTTCGGAGGAGGATGGAGCGGAGTCAAGCTGTACTTTATGATAGGGCTGCCCTTTGAGACCATGGAGGATGTGGAGGGTATCGCAAAGCTCGGCAGATTGGTGGCGGATGAGTACTTCAAGGTCCCGAAGGAGAAAAGGGGCAAGGGACTCGAGGTTTCAATAAGCACATCGTCCTTCGTGCCAAAGCCCTTCACGCCGTTTCAGTGGGAAGCTCAGGACAGCATCGAGACATTGAGACAGAAGCAAAAATTCCTGAGAGATAAAATCAGCGGCAGACATTTGAAATATAGCTGGCACGACCCTGAGCTGAGCATGCTGGAAGCCGTTTTTGCAAGAGGCGACAGACGGGTCGGAAGGGTGCTGGCCAGAGCGTGGGAGCTGGGCTGCAGCTTCGACAGCTGGGGTGAGCATTTCAAGTTTGATGTATGGATGCAGGCATTCAATGACTGCGGGATAGATCCGGCGTTTTATGCCAACAGAAAAAGAGATCCTGACGAAGTATTTCCGTGGGATCATATCGATATCGGAGTTACAAAGAAACACCTGCTTCGGGAATATCAGAAGGCTGAAAAGGGAGAGGTCACGCCCAACTGCATGACTTCCTGTGTTGGCTGTGGAGCAACGGTATTCGGCCAGGGGATTTGTTCTGAGTATTCCGGCGGAGGCAGGAAGCAGCAGAACATCGCTTCTGATGGGAGGGAAGAGAGTGAGTAAGATCCGTGTCAGGTTTTCAAGAGGCGAAGCGGTAAAATTCATATCCCATCTGGATCTGATGAAGGTGTTTGAACGCGCCATAAGGCGGTCGGGACTCCCGATAGACTACTCGAAGGGCTTCAATCCCCATCCCCAAATGGTATTCGGACTTCCGCTGCCGGTGGGGATGACAAGTGACTGTGAGTATGCGGATTTTACGCTTGCAGAAGAGACGGGAACGGAGGAGTTCATGCAAAGACTCAATGCCTCTCTGCCTGAGGGCATCAGGGTGACGGCAGCGGCTGTGAACAATTCAAAAAAGAACATAATGGCTTCGATAAGAGGTGCCGAATACTTGCTGCAGATATTCACCAATGAGGTCCTATCCTTAGAAAATGTATCAGCCGGCCTTGAAAATATGTTAAAATGTGAGAGTATCAAGGTCGGGAAGGAATCTAAGGGCAAGGACGGAAGAAGGGTCCTGAGGGAGACGGAAATCAGACCGATGATCCTGAAGGCGGCAATTGAACCTGTGAGGGTGCTTCCTGAGGGTTATGAAGGCTTCGGATCCGCATATTTGATAAAGGCGGAGCTGAAGGCCGGAAGTGAGGCCAATCTCAGGCCGGACCTGTTCCTGAAGGCGTTTGCACAGCAGCTTGGGACGACGGCTGATGCCGTGAGGATGCACCGCAGCGCCCTATATTCGGAGGTCGGCGGAGCAAAGGCGGATCCGTTGGACAAGGCCTGTCTTTCATGAATATATGATTTGAGGTGTGGATTTGAGTAAACAATTGATCGTAGAGATCGGAACCGGCGGAAACAGGGTTGCGTTGCTTGAGGACGATGATCTGGCTGAAATTTATATCGAGAAGCCGGGTACTGAAAGAATGGTGGGCAATATTTACAGGGGGAAGGTCAGCAGTGTCCTGCCGGGAATGCAGGCAGCTTTTATAGATATTGGATATGAGAAGAATGCCTTTCTTTATGCCGGAGATATCGTTGCAAAAAAGGAATACAGCGAGGATGACGATGATGCGGAACCAAAGGATTATTACATAAATGAATTGATCAGCGCCGGACAGGAGCTGACAGTTCAGGTCATCAAGGAGCCCATCGGCTCAAAGGGACCCAGGGTCACCACCAACATCACCCTTCCCGGAAGACATCTGGTATTGCTGCCGGGTGCTGATTATACCGGTGTGTCCAGAAGGATAGAAAATGAGGCTGAACGCGCAAAGCTGAAGAGGATCGCCGAAAGCTTAAAACCGGATGGGATGGGACTCATTGTAAGGACAGCTTCGGAGGGTATGGATGAGGAGAATTTCAAGGATGACCTGAGTTTTTTGTTGAGGCTTTGGGACAGCATAAATGAAAAAGAAAAGAGCGGGCCGGTACCACGCTGCCTCCATAAGGATCTGTGCCTTGTGTACAAGATGGTACGCGACCTCTTTACACGGGATGTAGACAAATTTGTGATCAATGACCGGGACCAGTATGAAAAGGTACTGGAGCTGGTGGATATGATATCTCCTGAGCTTAGGATGAGAGTCGAGTATTATTCAAGGGACTACGATATGTTTGAGTACTATCAGCTTGAATCGAAGCTGGCCCGGGCATTGTCGAGGAAGGTTTGGCTGAAGTGCGGCGGCTATCTGGTCATAGACAGGACAGAGGCCCTTACGGTCATAGATGTAAATACGGGGAAGTATGTGGGAGGCAGCAATCTCGAAGATACAGTCCTCAAGACCAATATCGATGCTGCGTCTGAGATAGCAAAGCAGCTGAGATTAAGGGATATCGGGGGCATAATAATAATCGATTTCATCGACATGCATGAGCATGAGCATCAGCAGATGGTGATGGATGCGCTGAAGCAGGCACTGAAAAGGGACAGGACCAAGACGACTGTGGTCGGGATGACTGGTCTTGGGCTCATCGAGATGACCAGGAAAAAGGTGAGGCAGGATCTGTCGACGGTCCTGCATGTGGACTGTCCCTGCTGTGACGGAACAGGCAAGATACCTGCGGATGACGAGAAGGGGAAGAAAGCGGAGGCATGGAGACATGGCGCAGGAATGTCACAATAATAAAATTGGCGTTGACATCCGCTTGCGCCATGTGTTAGAATATTGCGGTAACCGCTCGGCCAGGGCTTTAAAATGCTGGAGCATTTGAAACAGCTGCCTTTACGGTCCGGCGAGTCTGATAGCAGGAGGTATATACCATGTACGCAGTAATTGAGACAGGCGGCAAGCAGTACAAGGTACAGGAAGGCGATGTAGTATTCGTAGAGAAGCTCGAAGCTGAAGACGGCGCTACAGTCACATTTGACAAGGTCCTGGCTGTATCGAGTGAAGGCAATGTTACCTTTGGTAAGCCGTTGGTAGCAAATGCAACGGTATCCGCAAAGGTACTCGGTCAGGGCAAGGACAAGAAGATCATAGTTTTCAAGTTCAAGCCTAAAAAAGGCTACAGGAGAAAAGCGGGACACAGGCAGCCTTACACTAAAGTACAGATCGAAAAGATCAGTGTTTGATAATGATAAGGATCGTTATTTCAAGGAATTCGGCAGGTTCTATCAACAGTATGAAGATCGACGGACATTCAGGCTATGCGGAGGAAGGATCGGACATCATCTGCTCAGCGGTATCGGTAACAGCATATACAGCAGCCGGCGCGCTGGATGAACTCGCAGGACTGAAGGGTTGTTATTCTGAAGGCAGCGGTCATATGACGATACGTCTGCCGGACGGTTTGAACGCAAAGCAGGCAGAAACTGCGGCGGTCATAATGGAAACAACGGCGATAGGCTTCAAACAGATAGAACATTCATATGGCAGGTATGTTTCGGTAATGGATGAGGAGGTGCAATCCGATGATTAGAATCAATCTTCAGTTGTTTGCTCATAAGAAGGGAGTCGGCAGTTCAAGGAACGGTCGTGACAGTGCGGCTCAGAGACTTGGTGTCAAAAGAGCTGACGGACAGTTTGTGCTGGCCGGCAATATCCTGGTCAGGCAGAGGGGAACAAAGATCCACCCCGGTGACAATGTGGGAAAAGGCAAGGATGATACCCTTTTTGCTCTGGCAGACGGCAAGGTAAGGTTCGAAAGAGTGGGCAAGGACAGAAAGCAGGTAAGTATAGTAACGATGTAACAGGCAAAAAATAAGTCCCGGCACATAAAAGCCGGGACTTTTTGCATATGGAGGGAATTAGGACATGTTCATTGATCGTGCCAGTATACATATAAAAGCAGGTGACGGCGGCAACGGCATCGTTTCATTCCACAGGGAGAAATATGTGGCAGCCGGCGGACCCGACGGAGGTGACGGAGGGAAGGGCGGCGACATCATCTTTGTGGTTGATGAAGGGCTAAGGACTCTTATCGATTTCAGATATAAAAGAAAATATGCTGCACAAAACGGTGAAAATGGCGGTGCATCCAGACGCACCGGAAAAAGCGGCAAAGATACTGTCATCAGAGTACCCCCCGGGACCATCGTCAGAGAGGTAGGGACAGGACGTATCCTGGCCGATATGGTCGAGCATGGACAGCAGACTGTTGTGGCAAAGGGGGGAAGGGGAGGCGCCGGCAACCAGCATTTTGCGACCTCCACAAGACAGGTCCCCAGCTTTGCAAAGCCTGGAGATCCGGGAGAAGAATTCGATGTGGAGCTTGAGCTGAAGCTCATTGCAGACGTAGGTCTTGTGGGATTTCCCAATGCAGGAAAATCCACTATCCTTTCTGTTGTTTCGGCAGCAAGGCCTAAAATAGCCGATTACCCGTTTACAACACTGGAGCCGAATCTTGGAGTAGTCAGTATCGGTGAGGGTACCAGCTTTCTGATGGCGGATATCCCCGGATTGATTGAGGGGGCTCATGAGGGCGTCGGCCTGGGCTTTGACTTTCTCAGACATGTGGAGAGGAACAGGCTGCTGCTGCATGTGGTGGATGTGGCAGGAGTTGACGGACGCGATCCTTTGAGCGATTTTGAGCAGATAAATGAGGAGCTGAGGAAGTACAACCCAAAGCTCGCAGCCAGACCTCAGGTGGTTGCCGCCAACAAGACGGATCTGCCTCAGGGAAGGGAGAACCTTCAAGGGTTCGTAAAGGCAATCGAGGAAAAGGGCTATAAGGTATTCCCCATATCAGCGGCATCCAACAGCGGGGTCAAGGAGCTGATGCAGTATATAGCGGCCCGGTTGAAGGAGCTGCCCGAGACAATGCCTGTGTTCGACCAGGTGAAAGAGGTGGTTTACAAGGCTGAGGAAGAGGAGCCTTTCACTGTCCGCAGGGAGGGCAATGTATTCATCGTTGAGGGCAACTGGATAAAAAAGGTGGTAGGCTCCACCAACTTCAATATTTTTGAGTCGCTCCAGTATTTCCAGCGCTCACTGAAGAACAAGGGAGTGATCGAGGCTCTCGAGAAGCTGGGGATCAATGAAGGGGATACGGTAAAAATCTATGACATAGAGTTTGAGTATATGAGGTAAAGGGAGATAAGTATGCTGACAAGTAAGCAAAGAAGCTATTTGAGAGGCCTGGCCAACACGATAGAGCCAATATTCCAGATCGGGAAGGGCGGAGTAAGTGATAACCTTATAAAGCAGTTCAATGATGCACTTGAGTCACGGGAGCTGATCAAGGCTACCGTTCTAAAAAATTCGGAAGCGGGAGCTCGTGAAATAGGCGATGAGATCGCCCAAATCGTTGGTGCAGATGTTGTACAGGTGATAGGAAACAAGTTCGTGCTCTACAGGGAGTCTGAAAAGCACAAGGAGATCACCTCTGCTTTGTCAGTGATCCGATGATTTCTGCATAGATCTGGGAAGAGTGTTTTTTCCAGCTTTCACATACCGACAGCGCATCTTTTTTTGTGCCTACGGCTGCCTTCAGTTCGATCAGGGTGAAGCCCCTTTCCCTCATGCTGCAGACAACCGTGTATTTATCCTCGCTCTCAGGTATATAATCGGCTGTGATAAGGGAGTCCTCCTCTATTTCCCTGCGCACTGCAGGTGTTATCTTATCCAGCCTTTTTTTTATGCCTGGTGCGATCAGGTCGATGAAATATTGCAATGTATTGCGGCCTGCTTTTGTAAGAATATAGCTTGCGGGCATCTCTCTTTTCTGATCCTCCCCAGCTGCCTTTGATGAACCTGAAGCGGTTTTTTCCAGCTCTACCAGTCCGCCTTCGCAAAGCTCGTTAAAGCATTGCTGAAACATGAAATAGTTCATCAGGCGGGTTTCAAGAACCAGCTTTGTGATGGTGCTGTTGCTTGCGGAAATATTCAGTCTGTGCAGTATATACATGATTATCAGCTTGTTCTGGACTATTTCCTTGTTGCTTCCGAGTGGATTCATCTGTACCTCCTTGACCCATTGCACATGATATCCTGATACAGGGACATACGCATTGATTATAGCATATTAAGCCCATATGTACTATTCATTATTTCCGACATGCACACCCGGACCTCATAGCAGACAATATATTTTTGATACAATAAATGGTATTTAAACCTATGGTTAAATCAATCCGGCTGTGGTATTATTATTTTAAGGACAATTTTCACAAAGGAGAAGACAGGATGCAGAAGTACCATGAGCTTATGCATTTGCTTACAGAACTCGGCGCGTCATTTACGGGATATTCAGATGTGAGCGGAAAAACAGCTGATGGCTTCATGAATCTGCATTATGCAGTGACTATCGGTATGCGTTTGTCTGACGCAACAATAGATGAAATAACAGACAAGCCCACCTTCACATATTTTCATCACTATAGGACAGTGAATGCAGCCCTTGACCAGATAGCGCTAAGAGGTGCAATGTTCATCCAGCAGTGTGGATACGACGCAGTTGCTGTACCGGCGTCTCAGACAGTCAATGATGCAAGTGGTCCGTATATGGGTATATTTCCACACAAAACGGCAGCTGTCATGGCCGGATTGGGCAGTATAGGAAGAAACGGTCTTTTTCTTCACAAGGAGTTCGGTCCCAGGGTAAGGCTGGCAACTATTTTGACAAATATGGAAGCAGGAGAACAGTATATTTGCTTCCCGGACAGAGAGGAAGCTGATGGACAGTCCCCATGCGTTGGATGTGATCTATGTGTCAAGGCATGTCCGGCCATGGCTCTGACGGGCAGGGACTGGCATTATGGAATGGCCAGGGAGGAGATCGTTGATGCTAAAGCATGCAGTGACTATATGAACAGTAAATTCAAGCATATCGGACGGGGTTCTGTCTGCGGCATTTGCATCAAGGTATGCCCGGCGAGGATAAGGCATAATATATTGAACAGATAAATCATACGATTTGCAGACAAGCATAGGGGGGATGTACGATGGTTAAAAAAGAAATTATTGCTCTGTTGCTGGCCGGAGGGCAGGGAAGCAGACTTGGGATCCTGACCAAAAAGGCAGCAAAACCGGCGGTGTTGTTCGGCGGCAAATACAGGATCATCGATTTCTCACTGAGTAATTGTATCAATTCGGGAATAGACACAGTAGGTGTCCTGACTCAGTATCAGCCGCTCAAACTGAACAATCATATCGGCATAGGAAAGCCTTGGGACATGGACAGGATGAACGGGGGTGTCACGATACTATCGCCCTATATGAAGGAGAGCAGCGGAGAATGGTACAAAGGAACTGCCAATGCCATCAGCCAGAACATTGATTTTGTGGATAAAACAGCGCCAAAATACGTCATTATACTGTCCGGTGACCACATATACAAAATGGACTATTCGGAGATGCTCAAATTTCATATCAAGAATAATGCAGAGGCTACGATATCAGTAATAGATGTACCCTATGAGGAGGCGTCCAGGTACGGCATAATGAGCTGTGATGAGAAAGGCCGCATATATCAATTTGAAGAAAAGCCCCAACATCCTAAGAGTACGCTGGCATCTATGGGAGTCTACATATTTACCTGGGAAGTGCTCAGAGAATATCTGGTGCGTGATGAGCAGAGGGAGGATTCAGACCATGATTTCGGCAAGGATATCATACCTGCCATGCTTTCTGAGGAGAGAAGACTCTACGCGTACAAGTTTTCAGGCTATTGGAAGGACGTGGGTACGATACAGGCCTTCTGGGAGTCGAATATGGATTTGGTAAAAAGGGTACCTGAATTCAATCTGTATGATCCCGAATGGAAGATATATACCCTCAACCCTGTCAAGCCGCCCCATTATGTTGCCCCATCCGGCAGCATAAAAACTTCGGTGATAGCAGAAGGCTGTATGGTCTATGGTACTGTGAGGAACTCTGTGCTTTTCCCCGGTGTCATAGTGGAGAGGGACACTTTGATAGAGAACTCCATCGTTATGTCCAACACACATATCGGAGAGGGATGTGTGCTTGATCATTGCATAATTGGAGAGAGTGCGACTGTCGGAGCCAGAGCCTCGATAGGAAAGGGTGAAGAGGTACCCAATGCGGATAGACCCAGTATCTACAACTCAGGTATCACTGTCGTGGGAGAACGTGCCGAAATACCCGAGGGCACTGTGATAGGGAAAAACGTGATGATCGATATGTATGCCCAGCAGGAGGATTTCTGCTGCAGCACAGTGGCTTCAGGTTCCAGTATATATAAGGGTGGTGTGTGTGAATGACAAATACAATGGGATTGATACTTTCTGGCTGGAGAAAGCCTGAGCTTAAGGATCTTTCATACATCAGGTCCGTATCTGCCATTCCTTTCGGAGGAAAATACAGAGCCATCGATTTTATATTGTCAAATATGGTCAATTCCGGCATCAAGAATGTTGGTGTACTGACTCAGTACAGCTTCAGATCGCTGATGGACCATCTTGGAGCCGGGAAGGAATGGGACCTTGACAGAAGATACGACGGCCTGTTCATATTCCCCCCTTCGCTTTCCGACGATGAGAGCGGCTGGTACAAAGGAAGCGCCGATGCAATGTATCACAACCTTTCCTTCCTGAAGCGAAGCAATGAGGACTATGTGGTTATTTCCCAGGGAAACAGCATTTTCAAGATGCAGCTGGATGAGATGCTTGAGTACCATTTGGAATCCAATGCCGATATAACCCTTGCATACAGAAAAATGTACGACTACAGCCGTGAAGACCTTTCCAGGCTCGGGATAATAAAGCTCAATGAGAACAACAGGGTGACGGATCTTCAGGAAAAACCGCTCAATCCCCAGTCTGATCTGGCATCTATAGGTCTCTATATGATCAGGAGGACATTGCTCATCTCTCTGCTGGAGGAATGTATTGCACATGGAGATTATGACTTCGTAAAGGATATAATGATAAAGAAGCTCGACAAGCTGGTCATCAATGGCTATGAGTTCAAGGGCTACTGGCGCAACATCAGCTCTGTCCGCAACTATTACAGATGCTCCATGGATATGCTCAATCCCGCTGTGCGGGAAGAGCTCTTTATTTCAAACGGAAAGGTGTACACCAAGGTAAAGGATGAAGCTCCGGCCAAGTACAATGAGGAGGCGGAGGTCAGAAATTCCATCGTAGCCGACGGATGTTTTATCGAAGGTGTCGTGGAGGACAGCGTGCTGTTCAGGGGCGTTACTGTCGCAAAAGGTGCGGTAGTGAGAAACAGTATTGTTATGCAGGCTGCGGTGATCGAGGAGAATGCATCGATAAATTACGCGATACTGGACAAGAACGTTGTGCTTACAAAAGGAAAGTACCTGAAGGGAGAATATGATTACCCCGTAGTAGTCAGCAAAAACTCGGTGGTCTGAGAGGTGCTGAATACTGCGGCAGAGCAGTGACAATGATATGAACGCAATAAGGTGCCGAATATAGCAAAGCGACAAATGGGCCCTCAAAATCGAAAGGACAAGATCATTCTTGCATAAGGTTAATTGATAGATGTCTAAAAAAATAAAAGCGGATCTGCTGCTGCTGATAATTACGGTTATCTGGGGAGCATCTTTTCCGATAATGAAGATCGTGCTGGCATATATTCCGGCATATGCTTACCTCACACTCAGGTTTCTGCTGGCGGCTGTGGTGTTGGCTTTGATATACCCAACGTCATTGAAAAAAATTAATAGAAAAACCTTGTTCCGTGGGTGCATACTTGGGCTGTTCATGTTTGGAGGAATGGCATTTCAGGTCGTCGGCCTGTATACCACATCCGCCTCCAACTCAGGATTCATCACCGGTCTTAATGTGGTGATGGTGCCTGTGATTTCTGCCGTGCTGCTGAAAAAGAGGCCGGACAGAGCATCTGTCATTGGTGTCTCAGTTGCATTTGCAGGTCTCTTTTTTCTCTCAGGAGGACTGAAGTTCGACTTTAATATCGGCGATTTTCTGACGTTTCTCTGCGCTATTTGCTGGGCATTCCAGATAATCTTCATAGATAGATTCACCGAGACCGAGGATGCTTCACTGCTGGCGATCCTTCAACTGGCCTTTACCGGAATTGCCAGTGCAGGCATGTGGATCGGGGCAGATATGGGCAAGCCAATGGTCATTAACGGTACTGTGATCCTGATACTGCTTTTTACAGGCATCCTTGGCTCAGCACTCGCCTTTGGCGGACAAACTATCGCCCAAAAGTATACTACTCCGACTCACACTTCATTGATATTTACCGCGGAGCCTGTTTTTGCCGCATTATTTGCCATGGTAATTCCAAACGCTGACGGACTGACCGAGATCCCGTCTATCACAAAAGCTGTCGGCTGCCTCATGATCCTTGCCGGCATGCTCGTCTCTGAGCTCAGGCTAGGGCATAGGAAGCTCAAGACCTGAAATCACAATACTTGTATATCCATAACTTATAATTATTGTATACAATGTAAAGTATGGTACAATATGTACATGATCATGAATTTAAAAGGTAAATTTACGGTGCAAAAAATGAATGACAATAATAAAAGTGAACTAATTTTAAGCATCGATAAGCTAATTACGACTCATAAGCTGAAAGACAACCTTTACAGAGTCTTTAAAGAAAACAATGTAAATTTATTAACTGCATCAGATGCCCATAGACTTGAAGATGTTGGAAGATATTTAGCAAGGTTAAAAGTTTGAGGGCGCTGCATACAGTGCAGGGCGTTATATGAAATTTTGCTCGTCAGACGTCGCCCAGGCTCCAGTTGTCGGGCGAAATTAACACTCTGTGATTATGGTTAAATGAAATGATAGTATAAATTAGAATGATAGTATAAATTAGATGGAGGAAAAAGAATGGGTGAGATTATTCGGCGTGACGTTAACAATGAGTGGGCACATTCTGGCATTGTTGAGGCTGGAGACTTTGTATTTGTAAGTTACTGTGTCGGGAATATCGGTCAGAGTATCGAAAACCAGATCAATGGAGCATTTGACCATCTAGAGAGTCGGCTGAAGTCTATCGGTTTACCTCTTGATTCGGTAGTAAAGATGGACTGTATGTTCCGAGATGTCTGGAATATACCCGTTATGGAAAAAGTCATTAAGGAGAGGTTTAAAGGCAAGTATCCGGCTCGAAAAACGATACAGACGGAGTTTGCGCACACTGGTGGAGAAAACGGACTGTTATTCCAACTTGATGCAATAGCGTATAAAGGCTAGATGCAAGTGTGAGTGAGATGCTTAGGAAAAAGGAAATCCGGCCTTGACTACGGTCGTGCGGCTGAGGAACAGTCGACACTTCACATAACAAAGCAGTCAGCACAAAAGTGCACAAGGTCTGAGTCCTAGAGCTTTGTTCAGAACCAGAATTACAGCCTGATACTGCTGTTGTTGTACAGAAAAAAAGAAAACAGATGTAAAAGGGCCGCCGTTCGTGGCACGGGTTCCAAACCAGGTGTGGATCCTTGGCATTTCCAGCAATGGTAAGGCTTGTATACCAATATATAGTTATTTATTGCGTTTGATGTAAAGTATGGTATAATATGTACACATGTATTAACAAGAAATGAAGGTTTTCATGATAGAGATACGAAGAAAGCCGCCCAATGATTTGACATTAAGTTTCGAGTATAAATTATTAATAAAGTCAAAACCATAAGTGGCAGGGAGTGGGACGCAAAAAACAAGTATTGGATCGTGCCCAATAACTCAAAAACTTTGAGCCGTATAAATGCGCTGTTTGACAGGGCGATTCTAATTGATAACACAGGGCTTGCACTTTTTAGTGAGCAGGCTGGTAAACTAAAGCCCTGGGAACAACAGACATTGGATAAGTTAAGAGATGCATTGAGGTTAAAGGGTTACAGTTCTAAAACGATTAAGGCATATATCGGGCATATAAGGAGATTTATCAGCTTCAATGAAAGTAACCCTCCGGAATTGACCAAAGCCGATATCGATAATTATCTGCTGTATTTGTTGGATGATCATAACTGTTCTCATTCGTATACCAACCAGGCTATTAGTGCTGTTAAGTTTCTGTATAGTGAAGTATATGATAATAATGAAGTATGTTTTGACATATCAAGGCCCCAAAAGGAGAAAAGGCTGCCAGAAATCTTAAATAAAGATGAAGTGGTCAAGCTATTGGAGGCGGTATCAAATATTAAGCATAAAGCTATAATGTGCCTGATTTATTCATCAGGTCTCAGAGTAGGTGAGGCAGTAAGATTGAAGGTAACCGATATTGACAGCAGAAGGATGCTTGTTCATATAGTTCAGGGCAAAGGTAAAAAGGATAGGTATACGATTCTGTCTGAGACCGCAGACCGCATTGAAAATACTAAGAGAGTATGCTAAAGAATATAAGCCGGATTACTGGATTTTTGCGGGACAGTCTGCAAACAAGCACCTAACTGAGAGGACTGTTCAAAAGGTGTTCGATACTGCAAGGCGAAATGCAGGAATAATGAAGGATGTATCTGTGCATAGTCTAAGACATTCATTCGCTACTCACTTACTGGAAAGCGGTGTGGATCTGAGATATATCCAAGAACTACTCGGACATGAAAGCAGTAAAACTACTGAGATATACACGCGTGTGACAGAAAAAAGCATAAGCAAAATCGTGAGCCCACTCGATTCGATTATGATGAAATAAAAACATGGTAGTTGAGAATATAATAACTTTTAAACTGCAGACACACATAGTAAGCATTCACGAAATACTTCGCAGATAATATCATAGTATGAGGCATTCACGAACCTTTTTGTTCGTTAACGGTATAGTTATACGCAATATGGCCTGTCAACGTCGCCCGGGCTCCAGCCGTCGGGCGAAAAAATGGTGTTCTGAGTAATTGTAAAATAAGGCGAATTAATAAAAATGAGGGGTTAGTATGAGTCAAAGAGTTGTACGGTGCCAAGGCGTAATTGTAAAAGACAATAATGTTCTTGTTTTAAGACAATATAATCAAAAAAGATGCGAAGAGTATTGGATGTTACCTGGTGGTGGTTTAGAAGCCGGAGAGACTGAAGAAGAATGTTTACGAAGAGAAATAAAAGAAGAAACGGGATTAGAAGTTGATATTAAAGATATATTATTTGATTCTCCTGGTAATGGCAAAGATGTGTATGAAAGATATGTGACATTCCTTTGTGTTCCAGCTGCAGGCAGCATTGAGAAAATTGGTTCTGAAACAGTACATTATAGACAAATAATGGAGTTGGTTTGGTGTTCAATAATTAATGAGGGCCAATGGAATCAACATATATTAAGTGAGCAATTTTATCCGTCAATGACAAAAATAAAAGACAAGTTGTTATATCTTAATGATAAAAGAAAGTAATGTATTTTTGTTACATAGTATTTATATATGATGAAATAAGCGATATTAATAAAAGAAAAAGTAAATCCGACCTTGACTCCGCCGAGCGATCGGAGGACAGGCCATACTGCGCATAACAAAGCAGTCGGCGCAAGGGTGCCAGGGGAAAGCCATCCGACCTTATACCATTGACAGCAGGAGCGCGAGCAGCACCACACCGATTCACTGGGTGCGAGCACCGCCAGGGAGAAGGGCTAGCGCGGGTCCAGCTCATCGGCGTCGCGACTGCTGAGACGTTATACGCAATGCGGTTCATCGGACGTCGCCCGGGCTCCGCCTTCGGGCGAAAGGCAGGTACTCTGGGCAACTGTCATAATACAAAGTAAGGAAGATTTATATAATGTGGAGGTGATGCGTAAATGTTATATAAAAAAACCATTGTAACTGAAATAATATTCTTGCTTTTTATTGGAGTATCATCAATCTATTACTTTAATATTGGTCAATGGAAAAGTTACGTTCGTCTGTTCAGTGTTGTAGAAATTTTGGTGTTATTAGCTTCATTGGTTATTTTCAGTGCAAGAATATTAAAAAAGGGCCCTTTGGGTTATACTCCGCTATTATTTACGTATAGTATTCTTTGTGCTATGCAACTGTTTCCGATGATTGGTGCTATACTTATTATCCATAGCTATCTGTACCCATTAGTACACTTGATTATTATGATGTTTGGAATAATGAGTATAATATTACTTGTAAGACCACAGAAAAAACTGATAAAGACATAATATATGCTAAACAAATTGTGAGTTTTACTTTCGTTCGTATAATTAACATATTGAGATATTATCAAAAGGGTCATCCGGCTTTGACTCCGCCGAGCGGCCGGAGGATGAACCGCACTACGCATAACAAGGCAGTCGGCGCAAGGGTGCCAGAGGAAAGTCATTAGGCCTTATACCATTGACAGCAGGAGCGCGAGCAGGCACCACACCGATTCGCTGGGTGCGAGCACCGCCAGGGAGAAGGGCTTTGAGGGTCCAGCTCATCGGCGTCGCGACTGCGTGACGTTA
>JAAYPO010000083.1 GCA_012519745.1 Clostridiaceae bacterium
AATAACATACTATTTTTCACTGCCTGCCGTAAAGCATGACGACTGGCTAAAAACGATCGATGATATCGGATTTCTTGCATTCTTCCAGGGGATGCCAATGGGTAGATCGGGCGAATATGCCAATATTTTTACTCTGGGAGGGACGAGGATCTTCAAGACGACCAAATACTATCTTGATGCGGACGGCACACCGGATTCCAAACATGCAGGCGGATTGGTATATTACTACCACACGACCGAGGACTGTCCCTACCTGAACCCCGACCCGTCAGCCCGCCCGCCAAGGGGCTATCCAACGCGTGACCAGGCAAAGGAGTGCGCAAAAGAAGGTTATTTTCCGTGCAGGCATTGCAGTTAGCAGATGGTTATAAGGTTTTTATGATATGACAGGAGGTCTGGATATTTGCTAAAGATAGTCATTTGTGATGAATCCAGCGAGTACATTTCTCAGTTGGCACAAATAACAAAAAAAATCATACACAATAGAGATTACCATGCTGAAATAGTATTGATTACTAATGATCCCTCGAAAGTGCTCGAAATAATATCAGCTTCACCTTCGGATTTCTTTTTTGTACTGACTGATGCAGTTTTCAATGGTTCGGAATTGAGCGGCGCCGAGCTGGGCAGGGAAATCAGAAAAATAAACAGAGATTGCCATATCGTATATATTACAAGCCATCAGGAAATAATCCAGGATATCCTGAACTCGATGACCAGGCCATCAGGTTTCTATATAAAGCCCATTAATGAGCAGGAGCTCGAAATACTGACAGCCGATATATACAGGGATTATCTGAACATTTCGGTTAAGGATGATGCTTATTTCTATATCAACATAGGAGCATCCATGTACCGGATCCCATCAAACAGTATTCTGTATTTTGAATCATTTGATAAAAAAATATATGTGCATACGCTGAACCAAAGGGTTGGTTTCTATGACAGCCTGACCAATCTTGAGGACCGTCTCGGCAATAGTTTTATCCGCTGCCACAAGAGTTATATCATAAACCGCAGCAAGATCAGAAGCATATCTTTCTCAGAGATGACCGTCACTATGGAGAATGGTGCAAATATAAGTGTTTCAAGGACATACAAGAGTTTGCTCAAGGAAATGTTCGAATAATGTGTTGAATCATGGAATGAAAAGGATGCATTTCATCCGATGAATCGTGCTGTTTGTCAGTATATATTGCATAATTACCCATAATAAAGTAAAATAAGAAACGTTAGGAGGAGTTCATTTGAGAGGGATCGGTGAAGCGGGGTATATACTTTCAAAGAGTGAATTATGTATCCTGGCCGGGATGTCCGGCTGCAAAAAACTGATCGGAATAGACATGAATCGCCCTGTTGAAGAAAAGGATCTCATCAGTGAACTGGAAAATGTAAAAAGTGGATTGACAGCGAAAAAGTACCTGCGCAAAACTGATGAAGGTTATGCCATAGACAGGAATATCAGTTTTTTGATAAAAGTGTGCTGCCATCCTTCGGTCTTTGTCAGATTCATTGAGTGCAGGGAAGGCATCGGGAGATATAGATATTACTATTTTCAAAATAATATTATTGTCGAGCTTGATCAGGATTTGCTGCTTGAAGATACTTTTATACTCACCCCGATGACATCTTCCGAAAAAGCAATCCGTAATATGGAGGAATTTTTCCATATTGCGCAGATAAGAGGGAAACTTGACAGCAGGATGTTTAGCAACAGCTTCAGTATTGATCACAATACTCTGACACAAATGATGGATCATGATTCGGATCGGGTGAGCGAAGCGGGTGATATGCTTTCAGATGCAGGCCTGGACAGCAGTCTTGCCCGGGATCTTTTATACGCATTGAAAGGAAGCGGAGAGTCATATTCAATGCTGCTGATAAAACTGGGCGCTGCAAAGACATTCCACAGCAGTGATATTTATGCGGGAAAGCGATATTTGTGGAAGGTGACAGGAAGCCAGGAGCAGCAGGGCAAGGATGTAATAAGCCCCGGGACCCGTGAGGACATGAGCTTTGCGGCGGAGCAATTCATTGACATAATAAAAAGCATTATGAGCTGAAATATACTTGGTAAAGGAGAATTCCTTATGTTGATTAGAATTGATTACAATCAGGTTATCAGACAGGCAAATGAGATCGGATCTATCGCAGGCGATCTTGATGGAGTCAAGAAGGAACTCCAGAACATAATATCCGATGTCGATGTCAATTGGGACGGTGAAGCATCAAAAGTATATGTGAAGCGGTGTACAAGCCTTGGAGAATATATAAAAGATGTAAGCCGCGATATGAACAGGGTCTCTTCAACCATTAAGGAAGTTGCCAGAATAATAAAACAGGCCGATGAGAGAGCCAATGAGCTTGCATCCAAGCTGAGAGACAGCAGGTAAGGGCAGAGTATTAATTCGTATAATGGTCGATTCGACTGTTAATAAATTAATTAATGAATGGAGGTCTATTTATGAATGTTAGAATCGATACCTCGGAGGTAAAGAAGATCAGTTCGGATATGAACGCGAAAATCCAGGAGTACAGACAGAAATACAATGAGGTCTATACACATGCAAAAGAGATCGAAAGAATTTGGGATGGTGAAGCAAGACAAACCTATATGCAGAAAATCGAGGGCTTCAGAAATGACTTCGAGGCGATGGTAAGTGTACTGACAAAATACAGCAGCAATCTCAATATCATAGCTGAGAGGTATGAGAAAGCCGAGGAAAATGCTAAAACTATTGCCGGCAGATTATCTGTAGGAAAGTAATCAGTAAGCAATAAATTAATAATGAAAGGGTGTAAAATATGGCAGTATATAATATCGATACCAAAATACTTCGCAATGAAGCGAACGATCTGAACAAGACAAAAGCTGATCTTTTTAAAATCCTCAACCAGATCAAAGAACTGGTTGCAAGGATTCCGAGATGCTGGGATGATGATGTAGCTGTGGAATTCAAAAAAAGGTTTGATGGCTTGAGCGACGATTTCCAGAATTATGATAAGATTCTTGGCGATTATGTAGTAAAAACCAATGAAATCGCTGATGAATATGATAAGGCAAATGCTGATGCCAAAAATCAGCTCAGTGATTTGTTGTCAGATATTAAATAATTTCGGGTATTGATTTTGATGCCAGCATATGGAACCGATTATGACCGGCCCATATGTTGGCAGCATCTGTATTATTGAGAGAGGAGAAATTCCATGTATTTGTCATTGGACACGGGTCGCATCAATATTGACATTCAGAGAATAGCTGCACTGATCAGGCGCTTCGACAATATACATGGGAGGTTTGTTTCCCTTTCGCGTCAGATAGATATGGATGTAAAAAACAAGGAAGATGTACGTATTGCGTTGAGAGCTCTCGAAAACGATATGGAGAACATCAGGAGGACATTGAGAAAAGTACTCGATATTTCGGAAGATATTATTGCCGAATATATCGGCGCCCACAGAGCAAATCTGAATGATTGCCGTGATTTGGCCACGGACATTGGGACGGTAAGTTACAGGATCAACGTATATAAGGATGCGGACAATAGCTATTTATTTGGAGAGTATATCGAGCAAATTAATGAAAAACTGCGCATACCCGTCAGTATTACAACACCTGTAGAGGCAGAAACCCTTGAAAGATACGGATTAAGGGCAATAGAGGCTGATCTCGGCGGCAATGTTCCCGTACTGGCGTGGAGGATACCTGAGTTTAATTGATTTAAGACAGTGAGGTAATATAATGGCGGCGTTTAGTGTCAAATCTACCAGCTTGCAGACAAATTCGGGAAAGATGATAAAGCTGATTAGTCGTATGAACAGCATTTATGACCGATTTGCAAGAATACGGTATACTATCGATTGGGATGTCATGGGGGAGGCACAATTGGAAAGTAAGATATCGTATCTGCTAAGTGATTTGAATGCGATATCCAAAAGGGTCAATGATGCAGGAATAACACTGCAGAATATAGAAAAAGAGTATGTGGCAGCGTATAACGAAATGAAGGAGTCGGTTAGTGAACTGCCTGTTAACGTTAACCGGTTTTCTTTATCAAATGAAGAGATCGGCAGGATAATTGGTTATATAGTAGGATCGTCGGCAGGAGTGTCGATATTTCCCTGGCTGGGGCCGATTTTTGGTACGATAGGCGGCTGGTATGGCGGGCTGACAGATAATCCGATCAATACTGAGGGGAGTGGTCAGTTCCTTGGAATGGACACCTACGGGAAGGCCGGATTATCAGGTCCGGGTTATGATTTGATCGACGAAGACGAGAGATCAATGGATGCTGAAGGTATTTTCTATACCCGTAAGCTGGGCATTGAGGGTTATGCATTAAAAGGTGAAGCAACGGGTACAATCGGGCTTTTGTCCGGAGATGCAACAGTTAAGGTCGGCGGCGGTTCCGTTGTCGGAACTGCAGAGTTTTCATTTCTGAAGGATGGAGAATTCGATCCCGGATTGGAGTTAGGAGTCGATGCCAAGGCTTATGCAATTAATGGTGAAGCTAATGTACGATTTGGTACTGATGATTATAACATCCATGTCGGAGGCGAAGGTTATGTATGTGTAGCCGAAGCCAACGGAGGTATTCAGATAAACGAGGAGGGTATTGAATTTGGAGGAGAGGTCGGAGCGGCAGTATTGAAGGGAGAAGCCAAAGGCGGATTCACCATTTTTGGTATCACTGTAGAAACTGAAGTGGAAGGAGAAGTATTGGGGGTTGGAGCAGGTTTCGGATTCAAGGCAGAGGATGATTCTGTGGAGTTGTTTGGAAAGCTGAGTGCCTTGCTTGGAGCCGGAGTAAATTTGAAAATCAGCTGGTAATATATTACGAAAATAATATCTGGAGGAATTGAAATGAAAGAATTATTACCAATCGGATCAGTAGTTATGCTAAAGGGCGGAAATAAGAGAGTGATGATATGCGGTCGTATCCAGACCAATGTGGAGACCGGGAAAATGTTTGATTACTCTGCCTGCTATTTTCCGGAGGGGATTATTAATGCCAGGGAATTGTTCCTATTTAATAATGAAGATATTGAACGGGTGTATTTTGTCGGCCTACAGGACGTGGAAGAGTTTAAGTTCAGAGGTTATATAAACAAGAAGCTTGACGAATTGGCTGAGAAAAATAAAAGCAGTGAGAATTAATGAAAAATCTGATCGGCGAAAATATATATTCAGTAAATAACAAAGGTTATGTGCCATACATAGCCTATTTGTTTATTTTATTATCATTATTGTGAAAAGGATGATTGGATTGATTGCTGTAATATCAGGACCTGAGTATTGGAAAGAAATATACGAGGCAGTACAGAAATTTGAGAAGGAAATAGTATATAAGAGAATTGATGTTGATATAGACATAGATACGGAAGTTGACCGTATTGCCATTTATCCTGTAGAATATCTCATTCTTGATATGAACTGTATTGAGAACATAAAAAGGATACCGCCGGCTATCCGGAAATTCAAGTCGCAGAACGGCGACGCAAGGGTGATCATAATCGCCTCAGATAAATTTGCGGGTAATGAAGCTGTATCGTCGCTTATTTCAATGGGTGTTTACGATATTATCGGGCAAAGGGAATATGGCGCAAAAGCAATACTTCCCTCGCTGCTTGAACACTTGAAGACTCCTGCTACATATGCAAAAGCTGTTAAGTGGGATACGGAATTCCGTGTCAGGGTAAAGGGAGATGAGCCGCTTGATTATATTCAGGGGGCAGGAAAGAATACTGTCAAGGATAAAATAATAGGTTCGATGGTTATTGCCGTCGCAGGCGCCATGCATCGCTCCGGGGTTACACATACGGCGATATCAATGGCAAAATTTTTGTATGACAATAACTTTGGAGTGGCTGTCTACGAATTCCATAACAGTGATACGTTTCAGATAATGCAAAATTCCTATGAAGAGGTAGAAGTCAAGGGGGATATGTTTTCACTTGCAGGTATAGATTTTTACCCTTATGATCCGTACAGAAGCCTGGCTGATCTGCTTCACGGCGATTATGCATATATTATACTTGATATGGGAGCGTATTTTGAATGTAATATTTCTGAATTCCGCCGTGCACATGAGAAAATAATCGTGTGCGGAGCAAAGGATTGGGAGATGCCTTCGGTGGAAGAGATTCTCAGGGAAGAGGAGTGGCCGCTCAAGTATAAGTATCTGTTTACCTTTTCAGATGAAGACAGCTTTAAGTTCGTAAAAGATAATATGGCAAAGCTGCCAAGCTATCAGGCAGTCTATAACCCGAATCCTTTCAACCTTTCCGCCGAGTGCAGCTTTGTATTCGAAGACATGCTCAAGGACATCCTTCCTCAAACTTATTTTTCCGACGAAAAAGGCAGTATTTTTAGGAAAACGATCAGCAAAATGATAAAAAGGGAAGATACACTATATCACAATCCTGCTCTTAAGCAAAAGCTGCTGATGGAATCGCGAAATAAGGAAAGAAAGACTACTGTGGATTACCTGATCAAAAAGCGGCAGAGCCCGTTGAAGCTTATCATAAAGATCGTAATAATATCTGCGATAATCACAGGTATCTATTATATTGTAACCAGATTCAATGTACTAGGTGAGATCGGTGAATTTTTTAAGCAGATCAGGGAGGCGTTCATACCGGGCTAGGGTTTTGTCCTGGAATAGCGGCATCTGATAGGATGTGGCAAACCGTAAATATATTATGCTAAGAGGGGGATTGGTTAATGATGAAAACGAAGGTATCCGATCAGGGTACGAATGATAAATTCAATGGCATGGTCTTATTTGATGCCCAAAGCGGTAGTGTTGAGAACATTACAATGCTTGATAAAGAGTTTTATATTCTTTATTACCAAACTATACTTTATTTATTATTATCTGTTGCTATTACGCTTGTAGTTGAGATTCTCATTTCATTGCCATTTAAGGTAAAGCCTTTGAAGGTTTTGGTTCTGGCCAATATTGCAACTCAGATTCTTTTACACACGGTTAGTTTTTTGACATATCGGTTTTTCTCATTTTTCTTTATCTTTGCTCTATTAATATATGAGATTATTATATGGGCCATTGAATATGTGATCTATAAGAAATTCGCAAAGTCCTTATCGGGAAAATCAATAGGGCTGTATGTTTTCATAGCAAATCTGGTTTCAATGCTTCTAAGCATACCAGCAATTGCTAAGATGTGAGGAAGCCTGTTTAAGAGATACCGGGAGGATATTTATCGTGAAAAAACTGTTGTATGCTATTGTAACTATCATTGTCATAGCTTCAGTGCTTATGCCCGTATATGGAGCAAATGGTACGGCGGTAACCTTCAGTGATGTGAAATCGGGGCAGTGGTTCTATAACGATGTGATGACACTGACAGGGAAAGGTATCATAACAGGTGTTACAACACCTGTCAACGGTGTAGGCAAATATGACCCGCAGGGAACAGTGACGCTGGGGCAGTTTCTTGCCATGTCTACAAGGCTGGTGGCAGAGGAATATATAAAGTCCGTGCCGAACGCAGAACACTGGGCAGTACCCAATTATCGGGCAGCAGTGGAGAGTGGGCTTATCCAAAGCAGCGATTTCAAAGGCACCAAGGAGGCGCTGAACGCACCCATAAGCAGGGAAGACATGGCGTATATCCTTGTAAATATAGCAAAGGCGAATGGAGAAGAACTGGAGGAGACCTACGGCATCACGCATAACATAAAGGACTTCTATAAAGTAGAAAGTAAAAAGAGTGACGCCGTGATAAAAGCTTACTCCAATGGCTTGTTAGTAGGAGATGATAAGCGCAATTTCAACCCGCAGCAGTCATTGACAAGAGCAGAGGTGGCGACTGTATTCTGCAGGGTGATGAACTATACGAAGAGGCCGGAGGTCACGGTAAAATGGCCCGGAACAGATGATCCGGGCACTGGCACAACAAAGAAGAGAGAACCTATGGTACTGAGGTATGACGATCCCGACAGGCCGCTGCCGATAGCCGGAGATACTTTCATTGACAAGAACGGCAACAAGATTGTTCTGACTGAGACAGGCGGTGTGGTAGGCTACGGCCAGGGACTGGACCTGTACAGCGGTAAGAAATATCCAAATGGCGAACTATTGGTAGATGGAGATATTGGTAGTGAATATCATGGCGATTCGACCTATATGGGAGACTTCTATTATGTAGATAAAAAAACAGGTGAAGGACATTTCCGCTCGGACTGGTTGGATATAGCGGATTATGAGTTGAAATTAGCAGTTAAGAACAAAAATCCTAAAGATGGACAAAAGGTAGGGTACTGGACAATATATAGAGAAAAAGTCCAAATGTGGATATGGACAGGGCCATAGCAAGTTGATATGTTGGTAAACGTAGTATAGAGTATTTTTGAGGGTTAAAGGGAAATAAGGTGAGATCAATGAAAAATAGGTTGATAGTACTTCTTATGGTAGCTGCGATGCTGTCATCACTACTTCTGCCAATGGTATCCATGGCTGTTGTAAATGTAGATACAGGGGATGCTGGCGGTGATACCGGCAAGGGATCAAATGAATGGGCATTTTCGTTGATAGGGCGTGGCATCAGGATAGGCATATATTTTGTCGAGGGCGGAGAAGCGAACTTTGCCAATGGTTTGCGGCCTGAAGGGTCAGATGAGTCGGATGATTCAGAAAAGCCTTATGTTAGGCGAGTTGGTCTGCCCACAGATTTTCCAAAGAAGTTATAGAGAACATACAGAAGAAATATGGAACCAAGTATGATTATACTGTTGAATATTACTCTGGTATGTCTATCTTTGACTATATGAATAAAGAAGGGAGAGCATATAAACTTAGAGATGCAAGTATAGAACCATATAAATACGTCAAGCCAGGCGATTCTGATATTATAGACAGCATGCCGGAGCCGTTCAAATGTTCAAAAGATGACTGGGTAAAATGGTTTACCGGCGATGATTACAAGAATATACCAGAGATATCACGGCTGTGTGGGGAACAGATACCAGCAGAAGATTTTAAGAATGGGATTTATAAATATAAAGGATTAGAGAAGCATGGCACCTACAAAATCTTCTTTGAACCGCTTTTATCGGCCAGAGTGAACAATGTCGGCATGTTTTTATCGTTGAGAGATGCGATTAGATACAATGAATACCATACGGCAAATACGCCAGGCTATAATAATGGCAAAATCGTCAACTGGCTCAATCTGATGTTTGAGTATCTGGCTAATAAAGCATTTCTGTATAAGGACGAAGTACCTGCTTTGAACATGATCAAAAATGATGGTTACCGTGTGGAGTATTTAAGCAGCAACGAGCAGGAAAAAAAAGCCAGCAGACAAGAGATAATCAACCAAATGGGTCCAAATGGGAAGATATATTTATCAATGGGCGTCGGTGTGGTCACTCCGGAGAGAACAGAACCTATAGAGATCGTGATTCCGGCCGATCCGATAGAAGTGCCTGAACAGGGACCTGAAGAAATGCCCATGGAACCAACGGGAAAGCTTAGAGCAGAAGACCGGGGCAATGAGAAATTCAACGTACTTCAGGGGATACCTGCGACAGAGGAGCTATACGCGGATATAGAAGCGGATGAATACCTGCACGAGCTTAATTGCATACCGGTGGATGGCGAAAGGACAGAGAGCTTTGTGGTCAGGAAAACATATTACAAAACATGGAAGGATCCTGATTACTCGGAGGATTGCTCACGCTGTGCGGACGGAACCGTACCCGATCCGGACAAACCAGACTCAACCATAGATTGCCCTTATTGCGAAAACGGCAGAATAAGACATACCGGCTCACGGCACGATAATGTGCCTGAAACTGTAGAGATAAACTGTACATATACAAGGAGATATCTGTACTGGCTGATAGACAGGTTTGCCCTCTACTCACTGGATGGAGCAAGGGTCAACAATGATGTGCTCGAAGGCGGAGGTGTGGATATCGAAGTAAATGCAGCCAAGTATGCAGCACCCGAAATAGTAGAGTTTGAGCATAGCGACAGGCATGAGGATCACATAATAGCCGACCCGTTTGAGGAACTGCCTGTTATAGATGGTAAAAGAGTACTGGTGCTGGATTCCGAGAATTACAGCGGATCGGATGTAGATGAATATTCGCTTGATCTGACTGATGAAGTTGATAAAAAACTGGGTCATTTCCATGTACGGAACGATTCGCTGATAATAGATTTCAAAAGACCGGGAACACCGGCCGTTAGCAATATAGTGACTATAGTACAGGCGGAAAGCCCTGACAGGGCTGTTATGCAATTATGCAAGCCTGACCCCCTAGTCCCATACCCATATAATATTGCCTGATTTATCGAAGTAAACCAGCTTATCATCCTCTGTCCATGCCTTTGCTATTCCATTTATAAAGTCATGGGTTCCATTGCCGGCTCTGTATTCATGTCTGAAAGATGCATCGATTGCCACGTTTCCGTTCCTGTCTATATATTGGTACCATGTAGCGTCTTCAAAATCACTGATAAAGTTGGTGGCCACAGGAGCAAGACCTTCCTGGAATGGATAGGCATCTTCATAATTCGGCTCTATAACGAAATTTCCGGTAGTATCCATGAACCCCCATTTGCCGTCTTTTTTCACCATACCCAGACCCTCATAGAAATTAATCGTCCATTCATACTCAGGCGGGATTACAAACTCGCCTTTTTTATTTATATACCCCCATTTTTCACCTATCCTTGCAGGTACAAGACCGTCTGAAAACCTTCCGCGGTCAAATTCCTCAAAAACAAGGCCGATCACATAATTGCTATTTTTGTCGACATACCCGGACTTGCCGCCGATAGCGACATTTGCCAGACCTTCACTGAAGGCTTCAGCCTGATCGAATATCGGCTCGATCAAATAGTTGCCTTTGGTATCTATGAAACCATATTTATAGTTTATCCTTACGATTGCAGCTCCCTCAGTAAACAAATCTGCTTCGTCGAATTTTGGTTCAATCACGACCTCTCCTTTTTTATTGATATACCCGTGCTTGCCATTTTCAAGACTATGGAATACGGCCAGACCTTCGGAAAAAACAGTTTCGTACTCTATCGACTTCATTGGCTCAATTGCTACATTGCCGTTGACATCGATATATCTTGATTCATCCCTTTTTTCATTTTCCTGTTCTACCAGCGCCAATCCTTCGCTAAAGAAAGATACACTCCAATACTGTGGCTCTATGATCACTTTGCCATTTTTGTCTATGAACCCCCAATTTTCGCCCACTTTTACAGGGTAGCGAAAGGAATCAGCTTCCTGCGTTCCTTGTTCCTGAGTTTCCTCAATGTTTTGCTCGGCCCATTCAATAAAGAATGATCTGTATTCATATACTTCCTTATTGGGAACATATCTTTCTCCATCAAACACATAAGTTATATTGTCGGTGAATGTCCCGGGTTTTCCCGACACGAATATTTTGTGATTCAATTTATAGAAAGGATTACCGGTATCACGGAAAGTTTCACTATCAAAGCTTGTGCTGATAGTAAAGAGTAAATCAACAAGCTTCGGATCGTTTACATTCCTTCTGAATTCATATTTATTGCCGTAAGAATATGGGAAATCAACAATAAATTCAGATAAATCGCTTTCAAAAACAGTATTGAAATCATTATTTCCATAAGCCCAAACGGAAATGATACTGTGACCGGAATTTAAGCCGTCACCGATATAACGCTCTGCTGCGATTTCATATTTCCCATCTGAATCAATGTCTATTAGATTTACATTTATAGTATAGTCTGAAACCTTCATGAATTTAGGAGTGAAGGCACCTTTATCACTAATAAAGGTCATGACGAATCTTTTACTCCACTTTGCCTGCGACAGCATGATCTCTCCGGTAATGACATAGCCGGAACTGGTTTTTTCTTCTGTAAAGCTTGTCTTGATTGGATCACTTACTCCAATGCTGATAGGTGTCATTCCGGCGTCGTCTATGTCTTTTTTTGACTGAAAAACAATGTTGCCAAAATCGTCAGCAGAATTCTGCATTTCTTTATAATAAAAGTCAATTATCGCATTCTTTAGATCCAGACCTAATATTTTATCAATTTCTGAAAAATTGTCGTCCGTATATTTTATCTCCTGCGAAATCCCGACAATTTCAATAATGTCGCCAGTCTGATCAGTGCCTGGTTTCTGTATGGCAATAACAAGACATAGTGATATTATCGCAAGTATACCTATTATGATGATCAGTAACCTGGCGGTTTTGCTCATTACCAGACACACCTCCTGTTTATTCAGGTAGTTGGGGTATTCACCCCTTATGCTATAGTGCATTTGCGCATAATCAATGGTGCTTTTTTATCGGGAGTGAAATTCACATCGTAATAATGTAATTATATCAAATTAGACGGGGTCAGGCTTGCATAATTGCATAATTCTTTATTAGTGTTGAATTATGCAATTATGCAAGCCTGACCCCGCTTTTTGACCCCGCTTTTTATTTATACAACAGTTGGATTTCCCAAGTTGTTCCTGGAGCTAATACATTATTAGACGCATCACATATATCTGCGACTTGAGTCACAGTTGTCTTAACAGATGCATTATCAGCGTTGGCTCTGATTTCAAGAGATACTCTTCTGTCCTCACTGGCAGTTATTTGTGTTACTGTAAAACCAGCTACTCTGAATGTATCTGTGGTCAGAGTATCTTCTGAAATATTTTCTGTAAAGCTAAGCTTTATAGTCCCGATAGTACCCTCATCCACATTATCGTTTTCATCATGATTAGAAATGCCTCCATAGCCTATAGCTGATGGAATTTCAGGAGTTGATGCATCATTATCATGATCAGTTAAAACAATTTCAGGAGGCACCTTATCATTCGGATAACCGTAATAACCGGGTGTCAGCCTGCTGCCCCATTCCGTCACTGTGGTTGGGTCATCGCCGACATAAATTTCAACTCTGGTCCCAGCATCTTTTGCATCAGTAGTCAATTCTTTGTTCAGAATGAAGACTGCTTCTGTTATCCCATTAGAATATACAGTAACTGATTCACATCCCGTAACACTAACTGAACTCGGAGAAGTTGAAAGAATATCCGCGCTGACATGTTCCATCTTCTTGTTGAACGTGACCCTGATCCTGTCTTTTGCTATCAGATCAACAGTTTCAAAATAAACGTTTTCTGGTTGAATGTTTTCAATAATATAAGGTTCATCGCTGCCGTACAGTTTATTTCCTGCAAGATCCGTGATCGGGGCTATCTTCACATAAGGATAGATCTCCTCGTCCGCAAGCTCCTCAAGATCCTTGAAGTAAATCTGGACTATCCTGTCACTGACTCTGGTGATCGTATCATCATCACCGAGGTCTATAAAACTTTCGCCGTCATCGAGTGAACTATCTCCAACCAGCTTCATGTGCTCATCGTGGCCGTAATTACACGGCAAACGCATGAATTCAATCCATACCAAGCCGGCCGTGTGACATTTCAAGCAAATTATATTGCTGCCCGGTTAAGAATACAGTAAAGGGCAGCTCCAAAAAATCCTACTGGATGAATTTGCAGGAAAGGGCAGATATTGAGGCGTTGTAAGGGTACATAATACAATATAGCCCAAATTATGTAAAATATTTTTGGACAGATTGCCATAAAATCATTAAAATCCATGCCCTTATTTGCAAATTCATCCACCAGGATTTTCTTGTTTTTTCGCAACCTTCTTACTTCTATTTTTTCATGCGTTTGCCCTGTCAGTGAACGGAGGCTTATCGGGGGTCAGGCTTGCATAATCCCGTATAAAGTTTTATTCAGATTTTTTAGCAGCGCGCTGGTCATGATTTCTTTATAATGGTTGCCGCTGTATGTGATGTGTAGGACAGGATATTTTCCCTCTCTTTTATAGAGGAACTTATTCTGGATCAACCAGTCAATGATCGTTCGTAGACTTTCGCGCTCGATGCCGGCTAATTTTCCATATGTTACAGATCCGTTCAGCTTATATTTCTTGACTTGTTGGCAGGCCGAACCTCTTAGCACATTCAATACTACCTCTGTACCGAAGAAGTGTTTTTCGCTTATCTCGATAACGCATTGCAGGATAATACCTACAATACTCATCATGTCGCCAGCAGCAATGTTGTTATGATCAAGTTTTGATGCACCATTACTATATCCGCTGTATATTCCCTTTTCACCTGTGGCTGTGCTGACATTAGTTGTAGAGGGCTGATGGGTTGCAGGCCTATTTGCCTTATTCTTGGGAGGATTCTGTCGGGGTGCATTGACAGGAGCATACTCATTATCATCCTTCAGCCCGTATATCGAGTAGTATACCTGCTTCTTCATTATATTGTTACATCCTTTACCGTTGCGTGAGTAGTTGGTACAGCCTAGAAATGGGACACTATTCACATCGCCTTTCCTCACTATAAGATAACCATCTATGCATTTATCACACTTCTGTATTGACATTTTATCGCCAGTAAGATTGTTGGATATAAAACCGCAGATCTCTGGTTCGTTAGTACATATATAAAGCCTCAGCCCATAAGCGTTCTTATACCTGCGCTGTAAGGGATATCCGCATATCGGACAGTTCTTTCTGAAAAACGGTTGCTTGCTGTCCTCATCCCAATTTCCGCGAAGTACGACATTTTTGTATTCATGTTTTATCTCAAGTAAAAATTCTGAAGGATTTTGCTCCGGTGCAATGAAATATACCCTGTTCTTTGTGCGTGTCATCGCAACATAGAACAATCGCCGCTCTTCAGCATATTCAATGGACTTGTCCACCTTGGTAACCAGCTTTAGAACAGGGTCGTCCTCTATTTTTGAAGGAAAGCCATAGGTTTCATTTCGACCGTTAACGACAATAACATTATCATAGCCCAATCCTTTTGAAGAATGAACAGTCATAAAGGTGATATCAAGTTTTGGATATTTTACAGAACGTATTTTTCCTCCGCGATTGATATACTCAAACAGTCCGCTGAGTTCAAGGCGTTTTCCGTCGAACCCATAACGTCCTAAAATCAAAATGCTTGAGATCGGGCCCTTGCCTTCAATTCTATTATAGGTTACAATCTGCTCAAGCGCGACCTCGACGGCATGTGCGATCGCATAGTTTACACCGCTTCTGTTATCCATGTTTTGCGTCTTCAGTGTGGGATCATATGTGTAAATTATCACAGGATCACTGATGTGTTTTGGCGATTCCAGAGCCTTTCTGATCTGTGCGGTATTTCTTTGTATGAATCCGCCCGCGATGTCGATGACCTCCTGAGCGTTTCTGTATGTTTTTACTATCTTGAGAAGTTTGCCGTAACCCATTTTTTCAATAAACTCAGTGAACAATGTAATGTCTGAACCGCTGAATGCATAGATCGACTGCCAGTCATCGCCGACCGCAATGATTTTTGCATCAGTGACTGTCGCGAGTTCTTTTGTCAGGTCAAACCGCTGCCTTGATATATCCTGATATTCATCTACGATGATGTATTTGAAATCCAGTTTTTGCTTCATTTCTTTGACTTCTTTGAGTAACCGGACGGAATCGTTGATCATGTCCTGAAAATCCACTGCATTGTTTTCTTTCAGGTATTTTTGATATACCAGAAAGCATTCCTGACAAATGTCCAGAAACAATTTCGTACGGACATTTTTTGTGGAGGTTGACATTCGGGAAAAATCAGTTAAGGTGTAAGCATTAGTTTTGAAATTTGTTATGAATCTGCATATCAGATCCACTAACCTCCGGATATACCTTGACTCTTCATCAGAAACCAGTTTTTCAACTACCTCCTGATTGGATCTGGGGCGGAGAATAAATCCGTTCCTCTCCAATTGCTCCTTGAGATGTTCGGTAATCAAGCGGCCGTCGTTATAACTCGAATATGTGTAGATCAATGTTGTTCCATGTTGTTTGTGGATCTCGATTTTGTGTCTGATTGCTTTCTTGTATGCTTCAATTTGATCTGGGCTGTAACGGTCATTTCTGCCTGATTCAGATAAGCCAAAGTGCTCTATATATGCAATACGGCCTTCCTGACTGATAATAAAGTCAGGAGTGTACGGCTTTCTGGAAAACTGTATATTGTATGGGTATAGGGGTTCATAACTGTAGTCTATGTTGTTCAGATACAGGAAGTTGGCTATCTCGACCTCTTGTTTTGACCGTAAAATCTCATTAGAGATAGTGACATGTTTTTTGCTGCGCATGTCTGTAGCTTCGCAAAATTTTTGTCAAAACTTCTCATTATTTTTGTCAAATTTCTTGCCTTTGACAAATGCGTTAGTAGTTTTTAATGAGCAGTTCATGATATAGATTTTGGTCCTCATTATATCTTGCTTTCAAGTTGTGCATTCTACTTACTTGTTTAATATTAAAGTGTTTATAAAGCTTTCTGATATAGTCGCAATCATTATATGACAATATAAATTTACCTTTAATATTACATAATGTTTTGTAGAGCCTTTGATGATCCGACTCTGAAAACATAACTTGATAATACTTCTCTGTTCCATAATAAGGCGGATCGCAGTAAATCAAAGCATCAGGTTTATCATAAACCTTTATTAGGTCTTCAAAGTCCTTGTTTTCTATAATAACACATGATAAGCGTTTTTCAACTCTTTCAAGGTATGTACTCATAATAGAAATATTCTTTTTGATACAGCCATAGCTCCGCCCGTTTGAACCATACGATGTCTTTAGAAGAAAGAAGAATCTCGCTGCCCTTTGAATATCAGTCATTCCGTGCACATTATACTGTGCCTTAAAAATCTCAAATAATTCTCTCGAATTTAGCATAAATGATAGCTCTCTTTGCAGCTCCGGCCGATGATACTTTACACATTTGAATAGATTTATGAGATCTTTATTATAATCGTTATACACTTCAAAAGATGCCTGTTTTTCTTTACTGAATAATACCCAGGCTGCTCCTCCAAACACCTCAATGTATCGATTGAAGTTAGTAGGCATTTCTTCATTAATCGCTTTCTTAAGATAGTTTTTTCCTCCAATCCAGCTTATAAAACTATTCATATTTATTTATGCCTCCTTTTTATGTCGAACATATGTTTGTATTATGGGCCTAAAAATAGTCCCTGTATAGCACAGGGACTATTATGATGTGATTCTTGATTACTTTGATATTTTTACATAGTATTCGATTTTATTGTCCAGCCATGTATTCAGGTCACCATAGACATACTTGACTATATCCTGGGCTTTAGAACCCATGATTGCCAACGCTTTGCTTTTTGCTAGATTAAATGCAGACAGCATTGCGTCTTTATCAAAGGATTGAGCCTTTTTAAGGCCGTCAACATAGGTCTGTGTAACCGCAGCCACTGCAGTGCATACGGCATCCTCTGCAACGCTTAAATATTTGTTTTGCTTAACTTCATTCATTTTTGCTTTAATCATCGCGATAATGAATGCTGATACAGTCGGCAGTAGCGGTATTAAAAGCGTATTGATAATAATGCTGATTATGTCAGTCTGCCCGGTATTTGATGCCTCTTCAGTAGTCGCAAATGCTACCATAGTTGTGATTATCATAATTGCGATGATCACAAAGAAAATTGAAAAACGCTTAATTGCCTTATACATATAGCCTCCTCCTTATTTATCCCCGTATAGCCTGGGGGCAAGCTTCATGACAATATTTAAAGTTGAAAACAGTGATGAGCGGAATGCTCAGCAGTCGTAGCTTCGGGTAGAACAACATGTAATTGGTTTAACGATTTCTTACTTAATTTTCAAACCTTTTGTATTCATAAATGCTATCATAAGATATCTCAGATCTATAGGCCGTTTACCGTTCAAGACCGCCAGCCAGTGGTCTCTGTCCTTGATTATGCCAGCATTTATGGCTGCCTGTACGGCTTCTTCCTGTGGCGTATGTTTGCCTGCTTCCGGGATGTACCCCACGCCATAGTATTCACCAATGCCTTGTAGTATCTCGGACACTACCTCCTTGTGGTAGGCAGGTGACGACATAAGTGCAGCGTCCTCTGGGTCGTCCATAAAGCCTGCTTCTATAAGTATCGCGGGCATGTCAGTTTCACGCAGTACATGGAAGTTATCCACCTTTATGCCCCTGTTTGTCTGCGGCGTGCCCTGTGCCAGATACTTCAATACCGACGTGGCTATTTTTGCAGCTTCGCCGCCATATCCCAGTATGTGGATACTCATACCGTTTGCAGTACTGCCGTCCCAGGTATCCTTCATGGCATTGTAGTGTTGGCTTATGTATATAGCTATGGCCTTGCCATTCATCATACCTCTGGTGTTTCCCAGTTGTGCCTTAAGGTCCGCATAGGCCTTATTGGCCCTATTCGACCTGGTAGCAAGGGCTACGTCCTTGTCTTCCGGCGCCACTTGTAGTGTCTTGTATCCCAGGCGCTTGGCTTCGACTTCTAGCAGGTCTATAACGGCCTTATTAAAGGTGTTCTCCCGGATAACAGCGCCATCTGGGAAGGGTGGTGTGCGTTTACCGGGTGTTTCAGGTCCATGTCCATCGTCCAGTATCAGCAGCGGCGTAAAGCCAAGCTTTGCAAAATTCAACATTTCATTCACCTCCATGTCATTTCTATATTTATACGTATTAGTTTGTATGCTAGAAGACCCCGCAGGTTTAGGATGCTAGCTTTGCCTGGACATCTGCTCTTAGATTTACCGGAACCTTGTCTATAGTACGTTTTCCAGCTTTGATAAGCTGATAGTACAGTTCAATCACTTCATGATCCTCCCATTAATATAGTTTCATATACCGTCGCCAGGGCGTCCATAAGTATAAGATTCTGCTGCCGCAGCTCCTCATTCTGTGCCTTGAGTTCGGCCAGCATATCCTCTACCGTCGGCGTCGCAGGTTCAGACGGTATTTCCGGTGTTATAAAGGTACCGTCAAGTTGCATTATTTGACCTAATTCCCCTGTTTCTGATTCTATTTCCTGCCCCACAGCGGTACTACCTTGGTGTATGGCTATTACTTTATTGTCTGGGTCTAACACAATAAAACGTGGCATAAACATCGACCTCCTATTTAATTAAATTCAACAATTTGCCAGTGAATGATTTTTGGTCTACTACCGGTAGCATACGAATATAATATTGCTCTAGTGCCCGAGTTAAATTCTAAATGAGAGTCTAACATATAAGCCATGCCTTCATTACCTGTCAACCCAGATGTACCGTCAGCACGTTGGGTGCAGAATACCATACATTTATCAGGGTCAACCAAATTGATATCTATGTATGTATTGGTGCCACTTATTTTTGTGTCGCCTCTTTGTATCGATTTGATATTGTTAAATTCAATAACTGTCCAATATACCCTAACTATATAACTTGACGTAAGTGTCTTAATTTTAAGGCTTATATTTGTCGCAGAGGTTAACTCTGCTGATACCAGGGATGTTTGCGTATTAGCCTCATAGTTGATCGCAAATGGGACTGCGATAACAATAGCCCTATTTAAGTCTACAGCATTGATAGGCACATCGACTACTACTGCATTTGCCTTAAGATAGCCACGCTGTATGCTTGCTATAGGCGATAAGCCTTTATATGTGCCCAGTACCCCTCCAATAGTTTCACCATTCTGTATCTTACTTGCAAGTGATGATGCAAGTTGAGCTGTAATAGTTCCACCTGACGTATATCCAGCAGGAATCGTTTTTGTGGGTTTACCCGAACCAGTTATAGACAATGTAGCTGTCTGGCTGCCATTTACAGGCATTGTACCTGCTTTTGCCCTGCCTGAAGCATCACTACTGAACGTATAATCAGAACGCACAGCAGACTGTGGAGCGTTTCCACCTAATGAAGCTATTGTTTGCGCTCCACTTAGATACTGTCCGGCAGTAATCGTTTGATTTGTTGTATTTGGTGTTATAGTTGCAGCAGTTTTGCTTGGAATATTACCCGTGATCTTGTTACCATTCACATATGCAGTTATTCCATTTAATATTTGCGAAGCGGTTGCTGTAGCATCATTTGTAAAAGTGCCAACAACTCCACCAACATTTGTTCCAGCTTTAATAACGCTTGCAATAAGACCGCTAATTACGGCTTTGATTTTGCGTAATCCGCTATGATAACCTTTAGCGATTGTGTATTCTTGTGTATGCGATGTAAGGTTGATTGTTTCTGACGATGCAGGGCCATTGTCTGTCATACTTCCTACAATGCCAGTATCATTATCGTTGCTGAATGTTGTTCCTGCTAGTACATGTTCAGCAACGGCTGTTCCCTCTGCACTAGCTTTCAAGAAAAAACAATCACCTGATTCATCGAACCAAACAGTGTAAGCCTTATCAGTCACCAGTGATGGAGCTGATGTCGTACCAGGTTTATAAAGAGGTTTTCCGTTAATCGTAGTGGAGGATCCATTGTTGTTGCTTTTTGCTATGAACGTTTTTGAGCAGCCATCTGACAGAATAGCTTCTGCAAGAGTTATAGCAGTTGCTGTACCAGCAGCTTTCTCGAATCTTGCTGCACACCCCAACGCAGCATCAATTTTGTCAAGATTCTCATTCACAGTATTGATGCTATAGTAATCCGACTCAAGATCTTTTGTAAGCGAAAAGTTTTTTTTCCATCAGTTCATTACTCCTTCCCTCAACTGACTATGTGTATACGAGCTTAACTGCGAATGGGTAAACTCTGACAGTTCGGTATGTGTCCGGTAAATAAACTCAAAAGTATATGTCAAATGAGCTGGCTTGATCTCTTCCAAGGTGATTATCAAATCGGCCATATTGGGAGGTATTCCTTTTGTTCCAACAAACTTTACTGTGAATTGATAGTTCACTGGATCTTCAACAATTTCAACTTCACCATTGGAAAATGACCGAGCGACATCTTGGACCATTTTTTTTGTGACCGTACCAATGCCCCGGATCTTTGCTCTGATTCGCTCTCGTCTGAACTCTTCTGATTTGGATACATCCACCTGGAGGCCATACAGTTTTTCATAGCGACTGAGGAGAGCCGATGCAGTATTCACAAAACATTGGTCGATCGCTTCATTCAAATCACTGGCCAGAGCATTTACTTTCTCGCCGATTATTGTCTGCAACTCTTGCATTGTTGTGTTGCCATTATAGAAATCCGGAAGCATCTTATTCAGTTCCACGCTATGCCACCTCCGTCAGTGTCACAGTTCCGGCAATAGGCATCTCACTGTCATTCACAATGATGTTTGCCGACCCGCCATTAATAAGCAGGTTTGAATAATCTTCCACACCGGCTGTGGATAAAAGTATGCTGCCGATTTTTGCATAGCTCACAGAGGAAGTCTCAAAAACAATACTCTTCAGATATTCTGTAAATGAATTGATGAAAATCGAAGTAGCCTCCGATAATGCTTTTGAACCATCCAGTTTGATGTCTGCAGTCACGTTTATTTTCTTCTCATTCGGACTATCGACAGTAACTATGGCTCCGATCGGGCGGACATTCTCTATATGCTCCGAAACTACCTCTTCTAGTGTCTCATCAATTTCCATGCTGTCATTCACGATTAAAACCTTTACAGTTCCGGGACCATCCCACAGGGGCCGGTGACAGGTACAGGGTGCATACTTTTGCGGGAGAAAAGGTTAATGGGCATTGTCCGTCTGTAGATGTCCTATTTGAGTCTGTCGCAAAGGAGTGCGGCAGGGACGCCATCGGGGTCATACTTACAGGAATGGGCTATGACGGAGCGAAGGGACTTCTTTCCATGAGGAAGAAGGGTGCCAGGACCATAGGACAGGATGAAAGCTCTTCAGTCGTGTACGGCATGCCCAAGGTCGCATATAATATCGGCGCTGTAGAAAAACAGGCTTCTTTGGACAAAATACCGCAAACCATCTGTTCGCTGCTGTGACAAGGCGAATGATGGGCCCTGCCCCATCTCTGCAGGCATTTTCAGCCTTCAGGCTAAAGCATTTACATATTTGTGGATGAATGATACAATTTTGCTAAAAAGATTAAGCAAATGTGGAGCGTGAGCGAATGTATCAGACTGTCAATGGTGCAACTCTCTATTACAACGAATATGGCTCGGGAGATAAATATGTCCTGTCGGCCCAGATGGGCTTTGATTCCGATGAGAAGGGATGGCCGATGGATCTGGCCGATGAGGGCTTTCATGTCTTTGCGGTACAGATCAGGGGCTATGGGCAGTCGACCCATGTTTTTGAGGATCTGGGCGGTGAATGGTACGATATATGGGCGGATGATGTCTATGAGTTCGCTGTGAGTAAGGGGATACAGAGGTTCCTGTATACGGGACAGTCCCACGGAGCAGGTATCGGATGGCATCTTGCACTGAGGCATCCCGAAGTGCTGGTCGGTTTTGCCGCGCTGGTGGGCGGCCCCCATTCCAGAAAAGGCGGGGAGACATCTCCCGAAAGGCTGAAGACCATTATGACGGCCGATGACCCGGAGGCCAGGGAAAAAGGCGCCGAGGCGGCCAAAAAGCATTTCCTGTCCTTTGCAGAGAAATTTGCTGACGATCCTGTGCTAAAGGCGGAGTTTGAAGGTAAAGCTACTAAGGCATATGAATGGGCGCTCCATAGGACGCCGGAAGAAGTGCGCATCAATCCCAGGAAGCCGCTTTCATACCTGAAGACGGATGAAGATGTTTATCAGGAGCTTTCAAAAATAGATATCCCCGTTTTGATGATCAATGCGTATATGGATAAAGTGGTTCCGGTCACAGATATACTATGGCCGGTAAAGGTCATAAGGAATTCCAAATGCCTGATTTACAATAATGCGGGCCATGATGTACACTACGACTGCCGTGATGACGTAAGGCGCGAGATAGCCTTGTTCGCATCCGGTTTGTTCTAGTGCTGCGTTATGACTCTTCTCAGTGACATCGCAGTGATGACAGCATATAGGATGCTGCAAGGAAAGTGTGGCGGCGCCGGTAAAGTATTCATTCGTGACCACGCTGCAGACCGACTGTTTACAGATGGCAGAGTATGGGTAAATATACTCAATATACAATAAGTTGCAGGGGGTGTGGTCATGAATAAAAGAGAAATGTATGAAACGGACCCGAATGGCTTTGAACAGGCCACGGAAAATGATCAGGTGAATAGTGAAGAGATGTATTCCATGCCAAATGAAGAAGCCTGCTCAGCTGAGTTTGCAGATGGCTGTAAAGCAGTGGATGGTCAGGAAGATTAGTGTAGTATGCGTGCCGCCTTTTAAGGCGGCATATTTTCTGTAAACCAATATAAAGGAGTTGGCATTTTTGAGCTATAATATTTTGATTGGCGGGGCTGCCGGACAGGGTGTAGAAACTGTTTCTGCTGTTTTTGAGAAGATTGTCAAAAGACGGGGTTTTGAGGTTTTCTCTATAAAGGACTATATGTCAAGGGTCAGAGGCGGTCACAATTTTGTACAGGTGCGTTTTGGCAATGAGAGGATCCGTTCACACTGGGATGAAATAGACTGTATCATTGCGCTGAATGAGGAGACTATCGAAAATCATATCGAGAGACTCCATCCCGGAGGGGCCATCATTTGCGATGAGGAAATCGAATTTGATGATGCCAGGGTGCTGGCGCTCCCGCTGAAGGAGACTGCAAAGGCCTGCGGCAATGTACGGGCCTTTGGGAGTGTTGCGGCAGGCGCTGCATTGGCGCTGTATGGGATAAAGAATGTAGGTATCGATAAGATATTTCATGAATTGTTTAGTGAAAAAACAGCACAGCAGAATATCGATGCTGTCATGGCAGGAAGCCGGCTTGCTGCCAAAAGGTTCGATGCGGAGAAAGAGGGAGCTTCCGAAAAAGAAAAAGAGTGCGCCAGAATACTGATCAACGGGAATGATGCGGTGGCACTCGGCGCACTGGCAGCGGGCTGCAAGTTTTATTCGGCGTATCCGATGACTCCTTCGACAAGCATCATGAATTATCTCGCAGCCAAAATGAATGATGCCAAGATCGTGGTGGAGCAGGCGGAGGATGAGATAGCGGCTATCAATATGGCCGTAGGGGCAGCTTATGCCGGAGCCAGGTCGATGACGGGGACCTCGGGCGGCGGCTTTTGCCTGATGGTCGAAGGGCTGGGACTTGCGGGGATGCTTGAGGTACCGCTGGTGATTGCCAATGTGCAGCGGCCCGGTCCGGTCACGGGATTCCCTACCAGGACGGAGCAGGGCGATCTCAAGTTCGTCATTTCTGCTTCCCATGGTGAGTTTCCCAGGATGGTCATTGCTCTGAGGGATGCGGAGGATGCCTTTTATCAGACTGTAAGGGCATTCAATATCGCCGATAAATACCAGATACCTGTCATTCTTTTAAGTGACCAGTTCCTGGCAGACTCCTTGTCAACATACGAGCCCTTTGATTTTGGCAGAGTAAAAATCGACAAGCACATATCAAGGGCTGAGGATTATGATGATAAACCTTACAGGCGGTATGAGATCACACGCTCTGGCATATCTCCCAGGCTGATCCCGGGGCAGAGAGCCGGTGTGACTGTTTTGGCCGACAGCGACGAGCATGATGAGTCGGGTCACATAACGGAGTCTGCGGCTGTCAGGAATCAAATGATGTCAAAGAGGATGAGAAAGCTGGAGCTTCTGAAGGAAGAGCTGCAGGAGCCTGTGTTTACAGGCGAAGAGGATTGTGAGGTATTGCTGCTTGCATGGGGGTCGATGTGGGGACCCGTTGCTGAAGCAGTCAGGCTGCTGAACGAGAAAAATGACAGAAAGTATGGGGCACTTGTTTTTGGCGATATATGGCCTTTACCGGTTAAGTCGCTTCTTGAAAAAGCAGGAAGGGCAAAAACGGTGATCAATGTGGAGCAGAATGCCACCGGGCAGCTTGCCTCGGTCATTACAGAATCCACAGGCATTTTCTGTGATCACAGCATACTCAGGTTTGACGGGCGGCCAATGAGCTCTCAATACATTTTCGACGAAGTAACGGGGAAGGAGTAAAGGCATGTGCGAGATGAATTTTCAAATATCAGAGACGGCATGGTGTCCCGGGTGCGGCAATTTTGACATAATCGAGTCGCTGAGGAGAGCGTTGGAGGGGTTGGGCAAGAAACCCCATGAGGTGGTCGTTGTGGGAGGTATAGGGCAGGCTGCAAAGACTGCGCAGTATATAAATGCAAACGGGTTCTGCGGTCTCCATGGCAGAGCACTGCCGCCGGCCGCCGCTGCTAAGATCGCAAACAGCAGGCTGACTGTGATAGTAGATTCCGGAGACGGTGATTCTTACGGAGAAGGCGGGAACCACTTTATACATAACATCAGAAGAAATGTCGATATAACACATTTTGTACATGACAACCAGATTTATGGTCTGACCAAGGGGCAGGCATCACCCACCACTGATGTGGGTCATGTTACCGGCATCCAGGTGACCGGCTCGCTGCATGAGCCATTGAACCCAGTGCTTTTGGCCATATGCATGGGTGCAGGGTTTGTGGCCAGGGCCTTTAGCGGTGACAAGGAGCATCTCACCTCGATAATGATGCAGGCCATAGAGTACAAGGGCTATGCGCTGGTAGATATCCTTCAGCCCTGTGTGACCTTCAATAAGATAAACACATATCAATGGTACAGCAAGCGGGTATACAAGCTGGATGACAGCTATAATGTGTCCGACAGGCTCAAAGCCATGGAAAAGGCCATGGAATGGGGCGACCACATACCTGTGGGTGTTTTGTACAAAGAAGAGAAGAAGGATTTTAACGAGAAAATGGAATTTCTCAGAGGCGATCAGACGCTCATCGATAGTGAAACAGACCTGGACAGGATCAGGGGATATCTTAGGGATTTTGAATAGAGCCGCGTTATAACACGGCTCTATTTCATATATTTGAATATTTCTAAAGCGATGGAGCATATTACAAGGAACACTTGTAGAGAACCGCTCCGTGTGCCGGTATATTTGCAGTGATCACAGAGGCACAGCTGCCCAGGTCTTCATGCTTCCATAGATCCCGGACGTTTACTGCTGTATCGATGCCAAGTTCCTTCAGGCTGACGCAGACCGGCCGGGCTTCCTCCGACAGATTGAATAATGCTGTGTATAAATTGCCGTCATCATCCTTGCTGGACCAGACAGCATGATAATCGCTGCGTTCTATCTGCCGTGCTCCGCGGCCGCAGGCTGTCAGGTGCAGGACTTCGGGATTGGTCAGCAGGGCCAGGGTCCAGTCGTCGAGCCTGGTCAGCTCGGCGCCTATCATTAGGGGGGATCGGAAAATACACCACAAGGTCATCATTGTTATCTGTTCGTCCCTGGTGAGGTTTGTATATCGTTCATTTTCAAAGCCTTTTCCAAGCCAGCCTACCGGGAGCATGTCACAGTCGGGAAAACAGCCTTGTGCAACATGTGACTGCCATACCTCACAGCGCTCGAACATATTCTTGAGCAGTCTCCAGTCATCCCAGAAATCGTCGGTTATACGCCACATGTTTGCATATTTTGATAGGTGCCATGCCTTTTCTATCACGGCGGGTCCCGGAGACAGGCTCAGTACGATATTCCTCCCGCAGGCAGCGATCGCCCTGTGTATCATTTCTATCTCTTTTTCAGCCGAATACGGGTCGTTTGGGTACATATTGGTGTTGCAGATATCATCGACCTTGACAAAATCTACGCCCCACTGAGAATACAGCTCAAATATTGAGTTGTAGTACTCCTGTGCGCCGGGCCTTCTGTAATCGACACCGTACATATCAGGATTCCATTTTGATATGGAATAGGGATTTGCTATCTGATCCGCGGTCACATCGGTGCCCTTGATCTTCATATGCGTATGGGCCGCATACCTAGGTATGCCGCGCATGATATGTATCCCGAATTTCAGGCCCAGACTGTGTATGTAGTCGGCAAGGGGGCGGAAGCCGGCGCCGTCCTTTGCGCAAGGGAACCGGTTTACTGCCGGCAGCTGCCGGGAGTACTCATCCATGGTAAAGTGGCTGAAATCGATGTATTGGTACTGATCTCTTTTTGTGCCGGCATTCGGGTCGGACCATTGTATATCGATCACCACATATTCGTAGCCGAATGGCTTCAGATGCTTTGCCATGTATTTTGCATTCGCCCTCACAGCGGCCTCATTTACTGTAGTGTCGTAATAATCGTAGCTGTTCCAGCCCATGGGCGGAGTTTTTACAAATCCGTTTTTACAGAACATGATCTGTTGTCCTTTCTTTCATAATACGAAAGTAAACGGTGTATTTCTGATATCCAACGTCATATAAAGGAATGAAGCGTATGTTGCTGTCCTGGTACTTGGTTCTGTAGCTTATGTTCCAGCTGCTCCACTGCCTTTCATTATCAGGAGTCAAAATCATTTCAGGATGCTCTATATCTCCGCGGAGAATCCGGTCATCGCCGCAAAGACCCGCCAGGACTATAGGACCCTCCATAAAAGCAACGACCTCAGGATCGTCGGGCAGAGGGCATACGGTCAGCTCCATCGGGAATTCAATGCTGATCGTATCACTGTTCCAGGACTTCTCTATTGTGCAAAAGCCGGAGGGATCTGCATTTATACTTTGCAATTCTCCATTGACATATATTTTGGCCGTTCCCTTTACCCACCATGGTATCCTGAATTTCAATGCGAAGTCTGCCTGAGGGCTGCAGTTGACTGATAGGTCTATAAAAAGTGACATTGGCCTATGCATAAAGTCCAGATTTGTTTTATTGACGATGTTGCAGCTGCCGGCCCTGTGATCTATTTCCTGCCTGATCACGATGGTGCTCTCACCCCTGATGTGCCTTAATTCAGAGGGTATGTACTGGCATATTGCCACACCGGAGGGATCTTCGAAATAAATGTCTGTGGTGTGGACTGCATTGGCCTGCACTAGGCTTCCATGGCAGCACCAGAAATCATGTGTATGGGAGCCCCAATGCTTTTTGGAGCCTGGAGCAAGGGGCAGGAAGTATGCGATCAGGGCGGTGGTCGGATGGATGGTCTCCGTTCCGTTGGGGAAGAAGCCTTCCCAGTGTCCCTGTGCCATAATGCCGTTATACAGGTTTCTTTCCCAGTAATCTGCGTATTTGGCATCGCTGGTCCATCTCAAAAGAAAGCCGGCAAGCCGCATCATATTGTAAACAGTACAGTGTTCCTGATTTTTTTCACCGAGCCTTGCGGACATTTCCCCCGGCGGAGTCCAGATCTCGCCACAGGTCTGACCGCCTGTGCAGTAGCAGCCCCGTTTGGTCACAGCCAGATCCCAGTAAGCTTCCACGATATCTCTCCAATGCTGTTCGCCGGTCACTTCCCAAGCTCTGGCGGCTCCGATGATCTCCGGTATCGTAGTATTGGCATGCATGTTTGTCAGAACATCTTCCCCTGCCAGCAGAGGATCGAACAGACGGCGGCGGTAGTATCTCTTCATCAGCTCATAGTGTTCGCTCCGTCCTGTGATCTCGTACAGATCAGCCCAAATCTCCAGCATGCCGCCTGTTTCACTATCCAGTATATCGTCGAACTGTTCCCTGTCAAACTGACCTGACCAGCGATAGAACCAGTCGGACCATTTATCGGCAATTTCAAGGGCCTGCTTATTGCCTGTGAGTATGTACATGTCCATAAGCCCCATAAAGGTCTTATGCAGCGTATATTGGGGTGCCCACACCTGTTTTCCTTTCGCGACCCAGTCCAGATACTTTTCCGGGATAGGACCGACCCACTCCCCGCCGTTCTCCTTCTGGCATTTTGCCAGCTCCGATACTATTCTGTCAGCCTTTCCCTTTACCTCGGTATCGCCTGTGGCAGCATAGATCCTTGCCGCCGCAGACAGCCAGTGGCCGAGGAAGTGGCCTCTTAGCTGGCAGGTGGGTGATTCCCATCCCCAGTGGATGTTTTCCGGCTGTTGGCTCGAGGACCATAGACCGGCCTCGCTGTAATGGTTGCGAAGCAGGTTTTCGCTGTCCAGGCTCATCATGTATTTGCGGTTGGAAACAGTTTTCTTATGAAGCTGACCCGGCAGCAATTCTACTGCGCCGAAGGGGATACTCTTCATCTTGATATTTCCCATTACATTCACCCTCCTGTTGTTTGTTGTTAATGGATCGGGGCAAGGCCCATATCAATATTGTACATATTCTGATTCCTTTTGTGAACAAAAAGATTTTGTATAATGCATCCACTATTTATGCCGATATATATGGTATAGGATTTATTTTGATTCCAAGGAGGGAATTATTATGGTGAATCAGGTCAATTCAACAGGCAGATATCAGCCTGTCTATTCAAATGATAAAAACACTGCAGATAAACAGCAGAATATACAAAAGGATGAAAACGGTGTCATTCTGGAGCTCGGGAAGGGCGCTGAAAAAAGTGCCACATACTCAAAGCCTGTGCAAAAGAGGGACTCAGAGGAGATAAGACGTCTTTGGAATGAGACCGAAAAAACGGTCGAGTCTCTCAGATCAATAGTGGTGAGACTGGTTGTGAGCCAGGGTAAAAAGCTCGAGAATGTATTATCCGGCAGAGAAAAGCTTTTTGTCGATGCAGAGGCCAGAGCAGAGGCAGAAAGGCTTGTGGCCGAGGACGGGGAGCTGGGGGTCAAAGCCGTCAGTGAAAGGATAGTGGGTTTTGCAAAGGCATTATCCGGAGGGGACAAATCAAAGCTGGCTGAATTGAGGGCCGGCATAGAGAAAGGCTTCCGCCTGGCCGAGAGGGCTCTTGGAGGCAAGCTCCCGGAGATCAGCAAGGCTACATATGACGAAGTAATGAGACAGCTGGACGAATGGGAAAATGAAGAATAACAATGCGTAATAATAAAATCGCATCATAGCAGCATTTCGGATAGCAACATTGTGTAATAAAAACATGTTATAGCAACAATGTGTAATAAAAATATTGCATAATAAGAAACATGTTATAGCAACAATGCGTAATAGCATAAAAGAAATGGCGATTGCCATCGTGGCTGGGTCCGTTGACGGATCCGGCTGCTTTTTATCAGAAGGATTTCTGATTTGCAGAGCACTTTGGTGCTTTCTCAGGAAATGGCAGGAGCGTTACTACTGCCTGGAAATCTTAGTGGATGATTTTTCGATTAGGGGCAACATCAAATAATCTTAGTGGATGATTTTTCAATTAGGGGCAAGACAACTAATGATTTTATGGAAATCCATCTATAATCATTATACATAATTCGTAATATTTCGCATTATGTTTCCTTGACATAACACAAGGGCTGCCCCTAATCGAAAAATCATCCACTAGGATTGCTTGGTCATACCCTTAATTGAAAAATCATCCACCAGGATTACCTGATGCTGCCCTTTGTGATATCATCCAAGCGGAAGGAGCGATTCTTCCCATATCAAATGGAGCCGGCCGGCCGGAAATGTCCCAGGGCACTTAATTTAATTTCTTTTATGGTGATTCTTCATAAATTCTGTAGTGAAATTACTAAAAATTTAACAATTTCATTATTGACATGGCTTAAGGTATCATGTATTATAAAGATGAAATGATAACGATTATCAATATCGCAAAACAGATATTGACACGGAGGTGCATATTATGCCGTTGTCTAAGGCAAGACCGGGACACTGTGGTCAGATCAAGGCCGTTAACGGAAATGAGAAGATGCGTAAGTTCCTTTTTACATTAGGTTGTTCGGAGGGGGAAGAGGTCACTCTGATATCCGTTCTGGCGGGTAATTACATCATTAATGTCAAGGACAGCAGATATGCGATCGACCGCAATATTGCAAAAGCGATAGAGCTTATTTGATTCCTTTGTACAGGTGATCGGTATCATTGCTTATGTGAGGTAATGAACAGCTTGCATGGGAAAAGGGAAATGAAAAACAGGCTAGCAGCAGGGCTGCTTTTCTTATAACACTAATTGATAATGATTATCAAAATCACAATATCTGACAAAGCGATTTCTGCAGCAGTGGAGGATGTATATGAAAATAGCATTAGCGGGGAATCCCAATTCAGGGAAGACTACGTTATTCAATGCGATAACGGGAAGAACAGAATATGTGGGGAACTGGCCGGGCGTAACGGTTGAAAAGAAGGAGGCCGACCTGAATCGAGTTTTCAGGAGGATCGCTGCTAAAGCATTTGCTGAGATAAGTGGTGGTGCGCACAGCAGCGGCAGGATACGTGTCGTGGATCTGCCCGGTGCCTACTCCATATCTCCATTTACAAGTGAAGAGGCGATAACCAGAGACTTTGTCACCGGTGAGAACCCTGATGTGATCATTAACATAATTGATTGCAGCAGTCTTGAAAGAAGTCTCTTTTTTACTACCCAGCTGCTTGAACTGGGTATTCCGTTGGTCATTGCCCTTAATAAGGTGGATATCATAAGAAGACATGGTGATAAAGTAGATGTAAGCGGCTTGGCGGATGCGCTGGACTGCAGGATAATCGAGGTTTCTGCCAATGATGGAGAAGGCCTGGACAAACTTGTTGCCGAAGCTGTAAAGGCATCTGTGCAGGATAGGGAGAAGCTGCCTGCAGCAGGCTTTGATACAGCTGTGGCAGGAGCCGGCGGTGACGAGGATGGACTGGACAGGGCAAGGCAGGCCTATGCAAAGACGATCACCGGCAAGTATTTTTTCAGGAAGAGAAGCGCAAATGAGATCACATTTTCCGACAAGGCCGACCGTGTCGTTGCCCATCCTGTTTTTGGGCTGATCATATTTGCTCTGATTATGTGGGGTGTATATGCATTATCGATAAATGGTATCGGGGGCTGGGCTTCCGGATATATCAACGATGTTCTTTTTGCCGAAGCTATCCCGGATGCTTTGAACAGTTTTTTTGAGTCTATTGGTTTGAGTCCCATCCTCCAAATGCTCATTGTTGACGGAGCGGTAGGAGGTGTTGGAGCCGTACTGGGCTTCATACCGCTGATCATGGTGCTCTTCTTTTGCCTGGCATTGCTTGAGGACAGCGGATACATGGCAAGAGTGGCTGTGGTGATGGATCGTTACTTTAAAAAGATAGGTCTGTCAGGTAAGTCCATCATCCCGATGATCGTGGGTACGGGCTGCTCCATACCTGGTGTCATGGCTACAAGGACCATTGAGGACGACACGGAGAGAAGGATCACGACCATACTGACGCCTTTTGTGCCGTGCGGAGCAAAGCTTCCGGTCATCGCGCTTTTTGCTGCGGTGTTCTTTCCCGGAGCGACCTGGGTGTTCCCGAGCATATATTTGCTTGCAGGGCTGGTGATAATTGCAGGAGGACTGCTGCTTAAGAAGATTTTCAGATATGAAGGGGAGAATATTTCCAGCTTTATTCTGGAACTGCCCGAATATAAGCTGCCGAGCCTGAAACATGCACTGCGGCAGATGCTGAAGCAGGCAATTGCATTTATTAAGAAGGCTGCCACGATCATTCTTGTAATGAATACATTAGTGTGGTTTATGCAGACATACGGCTGGAACCTCCGGCCTGTGGAGGACCAGAGCATGAGCATTCTGGCTGCCATTGGCGGCGTTGCTGCCCCGCTGCTGCTCCCATTGGGACTCGCAAGCTGGCAGATGGCCTCTTCTATAGTGACAGGATTTATTGCAAAGGAAAATGTAGTGGCAACACTGGCAATACTGCTGGCATCCTCCGAGGATGCTCTCTATACCGCAACCGGACCATTGGCTGAGATGTTTACCCCAGTCACTGCATTTGCATTCCTGGCGTTCAATCTTTTTGCACCGCCATGCTTTGCAGCGGTGGGAGCGATGAATTCAGAGCTGGGAGGCCGCAGGTGGATATTCAAGGCGCTGCTGTTCCAGCTTGGAGTTGGATACGCTGTTGCTATGCTCATTACACAAATAGGAACGCTGATAGTTTACGGAAGGCCGGCTGACGGAGCTTTAGCTTCCATCATCATTGCCGCTGCACTGGTTGGTCTTGTTATTGCAGCTATTAGGATCCGGAACGGCAAGACGAGAGGGATCAGCAACACAATGAGGGAGGAGAATGCGTTATGATGGCGAATATAATTATAGGGATCGTGTTTTTCGGTATAGTGGCTTTTGCTGCATATAAGACAATAAAGAGCATGAGGAGCAATTCCTGTCCCGGCTGTGCATGCGGGTGCTCTGATGAGCAGCGCAGAAGCTGCGGGTGCTAAGGGGTGCAGCTCGTGGGCAAGGTTTAGCCTTCAGGCGCAAAGGCACACCCCCGCAGGTGCTGACGTACACCTGTTGTTGAATAAAGCTTGATGGTTGGAAATGACTTAAGGAGGCATCTGGGTGGATAATGCTGTTGCCGTAATATCCAAGGTACTGCCGGTCATACTCCTTATATTTCTTGGTAATATACTGCAGCGGACTGGCTTTCTGAAGCAAAGTACTGTTGAGGATCTAAAGAAGATCATCGTCAATATCGGGCTTCCTTCCCTGCTGTTTCTGGCTTTCACCGGAACTGCCTTTGAAGCCAGGTATCTGCTGATCTTCTTTGCTGTTTTTCTTGTATGTGTGATAATGCTTGTTTTCGGAGGGCTGTACAAAAAGGCTGCAAGGCTCGATAACGATTATGTTCCCGCGCTCTTCAGCGGATTTGAGACGGGGATGATGGGATACTCCCTTTTTGTTGCCGTGTTTGGAGCGGAAAACATGTTCAAGATCGCTATAATGGATATCGGACAGGTCACATTCGTTTTCTTTGTACTCGTAAGCTATCTTCAGAGAAAAAACGGCCAGACCTCAAACGCCAGGCAGCTTTTATTATCCTTTATCAAATCACCGGTAATTCTGGCAATAATCATAGGGAGCCTCAGCGGGACATTTGGTGTGATCACAGCAATAGAACAATTGCCGGTGTTTAGCTCTGTCCTTGAGGCAATCAAGCTTCTGTCAAATCTGACATCACCGATCATCTGCATTATTATTGGGTATGAGCTGCATGTCAGTCTGCACGCTCTCAAGGGGCCGTTGTTGGCTGCCCTTACCCGGCTCGCAATCCTGCTGGCCATTGCATTTGCACTCAACAAAATACTGATCGGAGGAATACTGCAGCTTGACAGAAGCTATGAAATAGCGCTGTATACGCTGTTTCTGTTGCCGCCTCCATTTGTTGTTCCGATATATATGAAGGAGAGCAATGGGAAAGACAGGGATTTCATACTCAATTCAATATCTATCAGCATATTGCTCTCACTTGCAGCATTTCTTATATTGATCCTAATCGTCTAGCGTCAGTTTGTCGGAAATCGATGTCATGCTTTAGTACACTTTTTGAACTTATTTATAAGTTCAAGGTTCTTTTTCTGGAAAAAATGAATTACTTATTGAATAAGTGGTTATTATTCAATTAGAACGAACTTATTGCGGAACAGGAGTGTGAGAAAGGTGTATGAAAGCATAACGTACGAAGAGCTCAAAAGCCTTCCCAGAGATCAAAAGATAGAGGCTCTGAAGGAGCTGAAGGCTCTTTATCCGACACAAAAGAAGATCGCAGAAAAGCTTGGTGTGAATCCTGCAAATATATACAATATGATTGCCAAGTATGTGAAAGCAGAAGATGAGGGGCGACCGAAAGCCGGAGCGAGAGCAGGAACGAAGGCGGCAGTGAAGGCGGTAAGGGAAGCAGCAAAACCGACCGAAGGAAAAGCCGGAACTGAGGGAGAGATAAAAGCCGGAGCAAAAGACATGATAAATGCCGGAGCAGAGGGAGAGATAAAAGCCGGAGCAGAGGGCGATCCCAAGGCGGAGACTTCAGTGCCTCAAGAAAAGCGTGTCAGACATAAGAGAGAGAAGAAAATGAAGGCAGAGGAAAATCTATTGATAACACTATCGAAAAGCTTGACCGGCGAAGAAGCACAAACGCTGCTTATGGGAATCGGCAGCATGTTTCTGAAGAATCATGATTACAGATTGGAGATCCGGATAAGCGAAACATAATGCAAGGCACAGCAATGTGCCTTATTTTTTGTGGTAAAATTTCGACAGAATGAAATATTGGCGTTGCAGAAAAATAAAAGAAGAGCGATGAGGACAGGAGATATCCTATGACGATAAAAGGTAATGGTGTAAATGCAGGATGGAATCTTGAAAACAGCTATTTGGATCTGCCGGAATTTTTCTATTCCCGTCTTTTGCCTGCACCGGTGAGTTCGCCAAAGCTGGCTGTACTGAATCATCCTCTTGCGGAGTCACTGGGGCTGGACCCTGAGGCTTTGCTGAAGGAGGGGGCAGCCATATTTGCAGGCAACCGCGTGCCGCCTGGGTCAATACCGCTGGCTCAGGCCTATGCAGGTCACCAGTTTGGGCATTTTACCATGCTGGGTGATGGCCGGGCAATATTGCTTGGAGAGCAGATAACTCCGAAGGGTGAGAGGTTTGATGTGCAGCTCAAGGGCTCGGGCAGGACGCCCTACTCCCGGGGAGGTGACGGCCGGGCAGTACTTGGGCCCATGTTGAGGGAATATATTATCAGCGAGGCGATGCATGCCCTTGGGATCCCGACTACCCGAAGTCTTGCTGTTGCAGCTACCGGTGATATGGTTTATCGCGAAGAAGCACTGCCGGGCGCTGTTTTGACTCGTATCGCGGCCAGCCACATCAGAGTCGGGACCTTCCAGTATGCTGCAAAATGGGGCACGGTGGACGATCTCAGGGTATTGGCTGATTACACCCTTGAACGGCATTTCTCCGAAAACCGGTGCAGTGAAGACAATGATGCGGCCAATCATGAGGAGGATGCATTTGCGTATGCTCCGTCAAGCTCTTATAATTGTGAGGACAATGGAAACAAATACATATTCCTTTTGAGTGAGGTCGTCAGGCGGCAGGCGTTCCTGATAGCCAAGTGGCAGTTGGCGGGCTTCATTCATGGTGTAATGAATACCGATAATATGGCCTTGAGTGGTGAGACTATTGACTATGGACCTTGTGCATTTATGGATGTTTTTGATCCTGATACGGTATTTAGCTCTATTGATACCCATGGAAGGTATGCATATGGAAATCAGCCGATCATAGCCGCATGGAACCTGTCCAGATTTGCCGATGCATTGCTGCCGCTTTTACACGAAAATGAGAGGAAGGCTGTTGAAATCGCACAGAATGAAGTGTCCAAATTCAACGATTTATTTTATGGATACTGGTTTGATGGGATGAGGGCAAAACTGGGGATATTCAACGATGAACCATATGATGACGACCTTGTCGGATACCTGCTGGGTATGATGCTCAAGTACAGGGCTGACTTTACGAATACCTTCAGAGCATTGACAAATGATGATACCGAGGGTATGGATATATTCAAAACTGACGAATTCATCGGATGGAAGATGCAGTGGAGGGCGAGGCAGAGCAGGCAGCCTCAGTCACCGGACGAAGCGTATCTGCTGATGCTCCACAACAACCCTTCTGTTATCCCGCGCAATCACCGGGTGGAGGAGGCGCTTGAAGCGGCAGTAAAGTACGGCGACTATAGTGTGATGCAGAAGCTGCTGAGCGTCCTCTCAGATCCCTATTCCTATTCACCAGAACATGAAGTTTACACAACTTTGCCTGCACCCTCCTCCTGCCCGTACCAAACATTTTGCGGGACCTGATTTGTGGGGGCCGGCGGGTGATATTTCCTGCGTACAGGGCGGCTTTCATGCCTGTTGAGGCAGAATAAGGATGAGGTTGATTAATTTCGTCGCACAATATATAATGGAATCAACATGTGCGTACAAGTTGATCTTCTGTGGAGCCGCTTATGACAAAAGACATAAATCAGCCTAAATATCTCAAGCTCAAGGAATATCTGAAGGGCGAGATGCTGATGGGAAGGATCAAGCCCGGAGAGCAGATCCCATCGGAGCATTCACTGGCCGAAATGTTCACTATAAGCAGGCATACGGTGAGGAAGGCTGTATCGATACTGATAAATGAAGGTTACCTGACATCGGAACACGGACGAGGTACATACTGCCTTGACAGAAGCCATAAAAGGAGCACCTCAAGGAATATTGGTGTAATAACGACATACATGTCCGATTATATATTCCCGAAGGTCATACAGGGGATCGACAGTGTGCTTTCACAAAACGGGTACAGCATAATCCTGAAAAATACAAACAACGACACAATCAATGAGAGCAATTGCCTGAAGGACATGCTGGAAAAGAACGTTGAAGGGCTGATTATCGAGCCGACAAAGAGCGCTCTGTTTTCCCGGAACCTGGAGCTGTTCAAAGCTCTTGACAGCTGCGGTATACCATTTGTCTTTATTCATGGCTATCATCAGAATCTGGAGGATAAACCATATGTCATACTGGATGATGCCGCCGGCATGTATTCCGCAGTGAGATATCTGGCGGGGCTGGGTCACAAAAAAATCACCGGGATATTCAAGGCCGATGACATCCAGGGATTGAACAGACATGAGGGATATGTCAGGGCGCTGGCTGATTCCCGGATTTCTTACGATCCTGATAATGTGATCCTTTTCCATACGGAAGATAAGGAAGTAAAGCCGGTGAATTTCATAAGGGATATGATCATGTCAGGCAGCAGGATGGATGCTGTTGTATGCTACAATGATGAGATAGCGTTCAAGGTGTTCCAGCTTGTTGAGGGAATGGGCCTGAAGGTGCCGGAGGATATATCCATCACAGGATTTGACGACTCTTACCTTTCTGAAAACGGCGCTGTCAGGCTGACATCGGTGTCCCATCCCAAAGAAAGGCTGGGAATGGCAGCTGCCGAGCTATTGCTCGATATCCTCAGTGGGAGGAATGATGCAGCAGATCGTTGGCAGCAGGTAATAGTACCCGAGCTTATCATCAAGGATTCGTGCAAAAAGAGGCAATGATGCCAATGAGATATATTAATCATGTAACGGAGGGATATAATGAGCATTAAATCAATGGATGTCAAAAACTCCATCATCAACGGCAGGATGACCATTGGTATGGAGTTGGGATCTACTCGTATAAAGACGGTTCTGACGGGAGAGGATCATATGCCTGTGGCGTCAGGCAGTTATGATTGGGAAAACGACTGTGTAAACGGTATCTGGACATATAGTCTTGATAAAATATGGGAGGGGATACGGCTCAGCTACAAGGCTATGGCTGAGGATGTACTGGCCCGGTATGGAGCGCGCATACGCAAGGTCAGGGCCATTGGTATCAGCGCTATGATGCATGGCTATCTTGTCCTGGACAAGGAGGAAAAGCTGCTGACTCCCTTTCGTACCTGGCGCAACAACATAACAGGTCAGGCCTCGGAAATACTGACTAAACTTTTCAATTTCCCCATTCCTCAAAGGTGGAGCATTGCCCATCTGTATCAGGCCATATTGAACGGTGAGGAACATATAGGTGAGATCAATTATATGACGACGCTTGCGGGATATGTGCACTGGAAGCTGACCAGAAGCAAGGTGCTGGGGATCGGTGATGCGTCGGGCGTATTTCCCATAGATCCAAAGACCGGCAGTTACGACCGGCAAATGATAGCGCAGTTCGAAGAACTGGTCAGTCCCCTGAAGCTGACATGGGGGCTGGAGGATATACTGCCTGACGTTCTGCCGGCGGGAGCGGAAGCAGGCAAGCTGACTGTAGAGGGCGCCTGTCTGTTGGATGAAACAGGGCAGCTGGAGTCAGGCATCCCGCTTTGTCCGCCGGAGGGTGACGCGGGTACCGGAATGGTTGCCACAAACAGTATAGCAGCACGTACCGGGAATGTGTCTGCCGGCACATCGGTTTTTGCAATGATAGTGCTCGAGAAGGAACTGTCAAAGGCGTACCCGGAGGTGGATATGGTGACCACACCTGCCGGCAAGCCTGTGGCCATGGTCCATTCAAACAACTGCACATCTGATTACGATGCGTGGATAGGTTTGTTTGCAGAGGCTTTCAAGGCGCTGGGAAATGATGTGAGTAAACCGAAGCTTTACGACACATTGCTTGGCGCAGCCCTTCAGGGAGATCCGGACTGCGGAGGACTGCTGTCCTACGGATATGTTTCCGGGGAGCATATCACACACTTTGAGCAAGGGCGTCCGCTGTTTGTACGCTCCGCCGGAAGCAGGTTCAATCTGGCGAATTTTATGAGGGTCAAGCTGTTTTCGGCCCTGGGTGCTTTGAAGACCGGAATGGATATACTCATGGGCAAAGAGGCCGTGAAGGTGGATGAGATACTCGGTCATGGCGGATTCTTCAAGACCAGGGAGGTGGGGCAGAGGATGATGGCTGCCGCTCTCAATGTGCCTGTGTCAGTGATGGAAACAGCCGGAGAAGGCGGAGCCTGGGGAATTGCGCTGCTGGCGGCATACATGGCCGGCAGAGAGGAAGGCGAGTCTCTGGAGGATTTCTTGCAGAATAAAGTCTTTACGGGACGCCAGGTCAGCACTGTGGCACCTGATCCATCCGATGTCGAGGGCTTCAATCAGTTTATGGAGCGCTATACAAAAGGACTTGCTATAGAAAGAGCAGCAATCGATAATCTGAAATAAATGTACATATATACTTGAACGGAGAAGAGGTGATAGCGGATGCTGGAACAATTGAAACTGGATGTTTTTGAGGCGAATATGGAGCTGCCTGCCAGAAGCCTTGTGACCTATACCTGGGGAAATGCCAGCGGCATCGACAGAGAGAGAGGGCTGGTCGTCATAAAGCCCAGCGGCGTGCCTTATGAGGAAATGAAGGCAGAGCATATGGTAGTGGTGGATCTGGAAGGAAACCAGGTGGAAGGGGATATGAGGCCCTCATCCGATGTGATGACGCACCTGGAGTTATATAGAAGCTTTAAGAATATCGGCGGGGTGGTCCATACACATTCTAACTGGGCTACGATCTGGGCTCAGGCGGCAAGGAGCATTCCCACACTGGGTACCACACATGCGGATTATTTCTACGGAGAGATACCATGTACAAGAAACATGACTGAAGAGGAAATCGCCGATGACTATGAAGTGCATACAGGTACGGTGATAGCAGAAACGTTCAGAGACAGGGATCCTGTCCAAACGCCGGGCGTTCTTGTCAGCGGACATGGGCCATTCACCTGGGGCAAGGATGCTGCAGAGGCAGTGCATAACGCAGTTGTCCTGGAAACGGTTGCCATGATGGCTTTCAATTCACTTTCATTGTCACCCGGACTGAATCCCATCAGCCGGGCCTTGCAGGACAGGCACTTTTTCAGGAAGCACGGGGTGGATGCTTACTACGGGCAAAAGTAGAATAATATAGTAGCAGGAGGATTGCTTATGGATTGTCTGAAGAAATATGAATTTTGGTTTGTAACAGGAAGCCAGCATTTATACGGTCCGGAAACACTGGAGCAGGTTGCCGTGCATTCAGCAGCAATGGCAGAAGCTCTGGATAATGACCCGTCTGTTCCGGGCAGAGTGGTTTTCAAGCCGACAGTAAAGACACCTGATGAGATACGCAGACTTTGTGTGGAAGCAAACAGCGATGACAAGTGTGCAGGTATTATTACATGGATGCACACCTTTTCGCCTGCAAAGATGTGGATCTCCGGCCTATCGACACTACAGAAGCCCTTGCTGCACCTACATACGCAGTTTAACAGGGATATACCCTGGGACAGCATAGATATGGACTTTATGAACCTTAACCAGTCAGCTCATGGTGACAGGGAATATGGCTTCATAGGCGCCCGCCTTAGGCTTGCCCGCAAGGTAGTGGCAGGTCATTGGGAGGATGCTGAGGTACGCCGCAGGATCGGCGTCTGGATGAGGGCCGCATGCGGAAATGCGGAAAGCCGTGTGTTGAAGGTCGCCCGTTTCGGCGACAATATGAGAGAGGTTGCCGTGACCGAGGGCGATAAGGTAGAGGCTCAGATGAAGTTTGGCTGGTCGGTGAACGGCTACGGCATTGGAGAGCTGGCAAAGCTCATTAATGAGGTGTCGGATGCTGAGGCAAACATACTGCTGGAAG
>JAAYPO010000084.1 GCA_012519745.1 Clostridiaceae bacterium
CCGCCCCAATACATGTAGGAACTGCTGAGCGCGTTCATGCCCTGCGGCAGTTCAGGCTTGCCGTCGTTCATTACATAATCAGTTCCTTCGATACCGTTCACCACAAGATTGTAATTATCGCGGTCAAGCTGGACCCATTCCAGAAAGCGGAGAACCATTTCGGTATTCTTTGATTCCTTCGGGAACGCAAATGAACCGTTGACACCATAATTTCCCATGGGATTGCTCCTCTGGACCTTTTTATCAGGATAAAACCGCAAAACTCTCACAGGCCCTATTTCTATTGTTGTTCCAACGGTACTGCTCATTGTCATCTTTTCTGCATTTTTAGACGGTGGGGCCAGAAAACCTCCCACAAGCACTGATGATGCCTTGAAGTAATCCTCTCCGCTCATCGGGGGTTTAAGGTAGCCTTTTTCGAACCATCCGATGAACATACTGACCGTATCGTAAAACTCCGGTGTTTTCTCCCATGCCATAAGCCGCATCTCCGGGTCGTCCCGCTTATATACCAGCATAGTTCGTTCGTCTGTCACCGCATAGCCATAAACAGATGGAAGGGATGCAATAAAAGTGCTTGTGTCGATGCCAGGTATTGCAGTTGGTTCATTCTCCTTCACCTTCTTCAGGAATTCTTCGTATTGCTCAAGTTCCGTTATATCATCTATTTTATATTTCTTCAGCAGCGAGTCGCTTGTAATAATGGTTGGACTTTCAGCGATCATGAATAATGAGGGGACCGCATACAGTTTGTTGTCGATAGTCGCATATGCCAATTCTTCATTGCTGTATTTCTTATATAAGGAGGGAGCGCTTTCGGGGAAAATATACGTTATGTCCTTCAGTACACCGCTACGTGCGAGCTTTGTGAAATCTGGACCGGCTTCGTCTGGAGCTGCGATGACGAATGCGTCGAAAGACTGGTTGGATGCCTGAAGAGTCTTGATTTCGCTAATATAAGAAAATTGCTCTTTCCATTTGAATTCCACAGATACATTCAATGTTTTGCGGGTGCGCTTTTCGATCTCCGCTTTCACAGCGTTCCAGTTTCTCGGCTGATAGCCCGGGAAAAGCAGCCTTATTGTAGTTTTATCCACATCAGCCGGCACTTCTTCGGCATTTGATGCGCCGTCCTCATATTGCTCCATAAATGAAAGGTCATCTTCAGTCTCATCCAACGATCCGGCGCAGCCAGACGGGATCAGCAAAAGGCAAAGAACGATCATCAGACTGATGAAACGGCCAGATGATTTGATATTGTATTTCATCCGATGCTTGGTCATAAAAAGCCCCCCTTCCAGGAAAATTATGCATAACATATCGGATATTTATTCATTTTCGAGTATATTCCCTGCGGATTGCAATGTGAAGTAGATGATTTTATGATTGTGCTATGAAATAATTCGCTTTTTTCCAAACATGCGGGCATTATGTCCGTATATTACTAATGAGAAGGGCCTGATTGGTTGTATTATTGGCGGATAAGTTATATAATGGTTAGGGATCATATTCTCCGGATGCGGTCACAGACTGCAATGGAACTTTTACTCTGATATGGGGGAAACAAGTATGCTGCTGTTATATATAAGTATTGCAGTGGGAGCTTTCTTTATATTGTTCTGGTGTGCCCAATTGATATTTTTCAGACTGCATATGAACTGGACAAATCTGATCATACCATCAGACGAACAGGATGAGGATGTAGGCGTGTCCATTATACATCCTATAAAGGATCTGGACTTTGAGCTTGAAAAGAACCTGGAATCATGGTTCAGACAGAACTATACCGGTCCGGTGCAGCATATTTTCAGTTTTCAGACATCTGATGACCCGGCGATACCGGTGGTAAGAGCGGTGATCGAAGATCATCCCGATGTCGACTGTCAGATCATAGTCAATCCTGTAATGGCCGGTTTGAACGGCAAAAGCTCCAACATGGTCCATGGCATGAAGCAGGCAAAATATGATATCGTATTGTTTGGCGACAGCGATGTCAGAGTCAAGCAGGATTTCATACTGAAAATGGTAAGGCCGCTCAAGGATGAGAAGGTGGGCATCACCACCTGTGGTCAGGTAAATATTGGCGGCACAGACTTCTGGACAAGGTTCTTTACATTCACACAGAACAGTGAGACTGATTTCATATGGGCTTTTATGACGAAGCTGGGCATAGACCTTGGCGCTACCGGTGCGGCATTCGGTATGCGAAAGAAGCTGCTCATGGAGATAGGCGGGCTTGAAGCCTTCGGCGGCTCGCTCCTCGAAGACCTGCACCTGGGAAACACTTTGTATAAGATGGGCTACAAGCTCGTTCTCGGACCATTTATAGAATGTCATGTGCAAAAGCTCGACAAGGATAAATCCTTCAACTATGCCAGAAGGATCGGCGTGGGAGTCAAGGCGCACATTGCCGTTGAGCTGCCGACCTTTATCCTGATGGTTTTCTGGTATTGGATCATCTTTATACTCGGCTTTATATTCGCAGACCCATATGTGATATACCTTTCCTTTATATTCATGACACTCAGAGTTATCCAGGGATTTATAATGAGAGTTTTGACAAAAAACAAGATCATGCTCACAGATGTCATTACACCGCTGTTCTTTGATTTGTTTGCCACGTTCTATCTCATTTTCTCCATAAGCAATCCTTATGTTACATGGAGAGGGATCAGGTATTCCGTTAAAAAGGGCGGATATATCGAAGAAGCAGTGGAGGAAGACGGCCTCGAGGATCTGGAGGAGGACGAGATGAAGGTCTGAAACAGACGGCGCAGAAGGAATTGATCAAAAAAAGGGCTGTCTCAAAATGAGCTTTGAGACAGTTTTTTTGCCGAAAGACTCACCGCTTTGGCGTGTACAAAATATCAACTAATGGGTAAATAAATATATAAATATTATACTTCCATTAACATAATATGGTATATCATTGCATTATTTCATCAGTCTTCCTAAAACAGCTCTATTACCAGCTTTTACCTGCAAATTTGTACAGTTGACGAGCGATCAACGGCCTTTACTTGAAAAAATGTACAGCCCGATACTTATTTCCCAGAGAAATAAAGATGTGGACTACATCGCCATTGAAATGGCGAGCTTCTGATTCGAGACGAAGCCTTTATCGAACGATAAAAAGGACTGCTCAAAATCAGATTCTCACCTTCCTTTAAGGCAGTCCTTTCTGTATATCCGGTAGGTTTTGTAGTGGACTGCACCGGTGCCTTCTATGTCGGCTCTCATCCTGAGGTTGGTCTCGCCGATGGTAGAGGCTTCTCCAGCAACAAATCCGTGCTTCAAAGCATTTTTAAAGGCTGTGTAATAAATCGCAAAGGACACGCCTTTGCAGCGAAACTCGGGTATGACAAACATGACAAACATCCTGGCGCATTTTATCCTCCGCTTGTACCAGAGATACTTAAGGGCAGCCAGCGGAGTTATTCTTCCGTTCAGACGGATCAGCACCTCATTGTAGTCAGGCAGTGCAATACCAAAGCCAATGGGCTCATCACCGCACCGTGCTATTGGTATTATGTCCGGGAGCGCCAGAGGAACGAGCCGCTTTGCCATATCACGCACCTCCTCCAGAGTCGGCGGGACCAAATCGGGCCACTCGGAGGGCATGGCCTTATCCATGACATATTTCAAAGCCTTTATTTCTTCTTCGATATTTTTGAGGTTTATCGGATCGACTCTGAAACCATAACGTTTTTTGGCGTATTCTATCACCTTAGTCGGATCCTTCTGGAATGTGGTGTCCTTATCCATGCTGTATGCGTAAACATCATAATCCTTCACAAAGCCATATTTTTCAATGAAATCCTTGTAATAGGAGGGGTTGTATGAATTCATCAATACAGGAGGCCTGTCGAAGCAATCCACAAGCAGCCCCTTGTTTTCATCGCCGTCAGTCCCTGTCACTGCACAGGGGCCGTTCATAAAGTCTGCGCCGTTGCGTTTGGCCCAATCCATGGCGGTGTCAAACAGGGCCCTTGCTGTATCGTAATCTCTGATACATTCGAACATCGAGAAAAATGCCATGTTCATATTTTTCTTTGCGTTGAGATTTGTGTCTATTCCTGCATAGATCTTGCCGACGGGTTTGCCGTCCTGCTCTGCCAGGAACAGTGCGTGGATTATTTTTCCCAGTGCAGGGTTTTTAGCAGGATCCAGAGATGCTTTTACGTCACTGATCAGCGGCGGCACCCAGCATTTGTCGTTCTTATATATTTTCCATGGAAGCATGATGAACTTTCTCAAATCTGATGGTTTGGAAACCGGCCTCACAACTGTTTGCATCAATTTTCCTCCTTCTCAAGGGACATTTCTGTCAAGGGACTTTGCCAGAAGTGTCCCTATACCTCTGCTACATTTCTCTTTACATTATATCATCCTTCGCGGGAAAGTCATGAAGCAAAATATATTTGGCAGGTGTACATATGTTTTTTTTGGGTACAGAATTTATGCCGATGTGAAATGTATTGACTACAATAAAAAAAGCTGGTATGTTAGAACCATAGGGCAGTTTAATGTTTTACAGCATTAAAGTGCAACAAAAGTTCGATCGGGAGATGTGCTTGTATGAATTCCAAGATACAGGATCAATGGACTGACGGATTGTTTGAGGCGATATTGCTTCTAAAGAATATTGAAGAATGCTATAATTTTTTCGAGGATATCTGCACCGTTTCAGAGATTAAAGCTATGGCCCAGAGACTTGAGGTGGCAAAAATGCTGAAAGAGGGTTATACTTATATGGATATCTCTGAAAGGACGGGCGCAAGCACTGCCACTATCAGCAGGGTGAACAGATGTCTCAATTACGGGGCCGACGGTTACAGGATAGTGCTTGAAAGGCTTGAAGGAAAGGGAGAGAGTACTTGATCAGAAGTATTTTCATAGGCTTTCTGATATTATCGACGCTGACAGCAAAGGGTGCCGGGATCCAGGCCGCCGCAAGTACAAGCGGCACGGCATCTGCGTTGAAGGAACTTATTGGCGCTGCTTCGGCACATGCACAAAAGAATGCCGGCCCTTCTTGTGAAAGCAGCCGTATTTCAAGCTGTAATGGTTTCAAATCAGTAAATTCTCATTTATTACCTCTAAATACCGGCAGCAGTGAAGTGTACATCACAACTCCGCCTCTTGACGCCGATACCTGCCTGATGGGCTTTGACGGCATTTATGACTGCGGAGTATCGCGCATCGACGAAGGCATGTACAGCTGCAGGTCCGGACTATCACCTCCATAATGGCACCCATGTATTTAGCTGCATAGTTTTCAAACAACAGCCAACGTATAATAAGTGGAGGTATTTATGTTCAAAAATTTAGTGGAAAAAATCATTGGATCATATAGTGAAAGAGAACTAAAAAGGATCGCTCCCATCATAGATGAGATCGAAGCGCTGGAGCCGAAGATAAAGGCATTGTCTGATGAGCAGCTGAAGGGAAAGACTGCTGAATTCAAAAAACGCCTTGCTGGCGGCCAAACACTGGATGATATCCTGCCGGAGGCATTTGCAGTAGTCAGAGAGGCCTCGGTGCGGGTGCTGGGCATGAGACATTTTCGTGTGCAGCTGATAGGCGGTACCGTTCTTCATCAGGGCAGGATCGCCGAAATGAAGACCGGAGAGGGAAAAACCCTTGTAGCAACGCTTCCTGTTTATCTTAATGCCCTTGAAGGCAAGGGCGTCCATGTCGTTACTGTCAATGATTATCTTGCAAGGCGTGACAGCGAATGGATGGGCAAGATATACAATTTCCTTGGAATGAGTGTAGGCCTGATCGTGCATGGACTCGATAATGCCGAAAGAAGGAAGGCTTATGCCTGCGACATAACCTACGGCACAAACAATGAATTCGGCTTTGATTATCTCAGGGACAACATGGTCACATACAAAAAGGATATGGTCCAGAGGGATCTGAACTATGCCATCGTTGACGAAGTGGACAGCATACTTGTGGACGAGGCCAGAACGCCCTTGATCATTTCGGGTGCCGGAGACAAATCCACGGATCTGTATAAAAGGGCCAACAGCTTTGCATCCAGGCTGAAGGTGAAGATATATACCGAGACTGACGACAAACAGCATGATGATGAGGTGGATGCGGATTATATTGTTGATGAAAAGGCGCATACTGCTGCCCTGACCGCCCGGGGCGTCACCAAGGCAGAGCAGTATTTTGGGATAGAAAACCTTTCCGATCCGGACAACATGACCCTTTCCCACCATATAAACCAGGCCATAAAAGCTCATGGCCTGATGAAGCGTGACCGGGAATACGTGGTCAAGGACGGAGAGGTCATAATCGTCGATGAATTCACAGGCCGCCTCATGTTCGGCAGAAGGTACAGCGACGGCCTGCACCAGGCTATCGAGGCAAAAGAAAACGTAAAGGTGGAAAGAGAAAGCAAAACCCTGGCCACCATCACATTCCAGAACTATTTCAGAATGTACAAAAAGCTTGCCGGCATGACCGGTACCGCCCTTACTGAGGAGCAGGAATTCCAGACCATCTACAAGCTTGACGTTATAGAGATACCTACAAACATGCCTATGATAAGGATGGATCATCCCGATTGCGTATACAAAAATGAGACGGGTAAGTTCAACGCGGTCATAGATGAGATAGTGGAGAAGCATAAAATAGGGCAGCCGGTGCTGATCGGAACGATCTCCATAGAAAAGTCCGAATTTCTGAGCAGTATGCTCAAAAAGAGAGGTATACCTCACCAGGTCCTCAACGCAAAGTTCCATGAGAAGGAAGCGGAGATCATTGCCCAGGCCGGTAAGTTCGGAGCTGTGACGATCGCAACTAACATGGCAGGCCGCGGTACCGACATCGTGCTTGGCGGAAACGCCGAGTTCATGGCCAAGCAGGAGCTGAGGAAGCAGGGGTATCCTGAGGAGCTGATAGGCGAGGCAAACAGCTTCAATGATACCGACGATGAAGAGATACTCAAGATAAGAGCAGCATACAAGGAGCTGCATGACATGTTCAAAAAGCAGATAAGCCGGGAGAAGGAGAAGGTGCTGGAAGCCGGCGGGCTCCATATCATCGGTACCGAACGGCATGAGTCAAGGCGTATCGACAATCAGCTGAGAGGCCGTTCCGGACGTCAGGGCGATCCGGGCTCCTCGCGTTTCTATATCTCATTGGAGGACGACCTGATGAGGCTGTTCGGTTCGGACAGGCTGACAGCCGTGGTCAATACGCTGGGGCTTGAGGACGACCAGCCGATAGAGCACAGGATGCTTTCAAACGCTATAGAAAATGCCCAGCGCAGAGTCGAAGGCAAAAACTTCGATGTCAGAAAACGAGTGCTGCAATATGACGATGTAATGAACAAGCAAAGAGAGATCATATACGCTCAGCGCAAGCAGGTCCTCGATGGCGAGAATCTGAAGGATTCCTTCCTCAGGATGCTTGAAGGCACGGCAGATTCGGTAGTTTCGACTTTCTGCGGCGAGACTCCGCATCCCGACATGTGGGATTGGGAGGGTATAAAAGCCCAGGTCATGACCATATTGCCCAATGCTGATTTCCTGAATATATCAAGGGAGGATATGGAGGATTATACAAGGGAAGATCTGAAGGAAACGCTGGTCGGTGAGATGACCCGCATATACGAGGCCAAGGAGGCTGAATTCGGCTCTGAGATGATGCGTGAGCTTGAAAGGATAGTATTGCTCAGAGTGGTGGATGAAAAATGGATGGATCACATAGATGCCATGGATCAGCTGCGCTATGGAGTTGGTATGAGAGCATACGGCCAGCGTGACCCGGTGGTCGAGTATAAGTTTGAAGGCTTTGCGATGTTTGAGGAAATGGTAGGCAGCATACAGCAGGATTCGGCCAAAATGATACTTCGTATGCGGATCAATCGTGAGCAGGGAACACCGAAGAGGGAGAGGGTGGCCGAACCAATAGCGGCCAGCCACGGTGACAGCGGACCTCAAAAGCCCACAGCCCGCAGCAGCGAGAAAGTCGGAAGAAACGAACCTTGTCCCTGCGGCAGCGGCAAAAAATACAAGAAATGCTGCGGCGCAAATCAGTCCTGAGAAAAGGAGCGGGGCAGCTGCTTGCAGCACAGACCGTAGAAAAGGAGCGGGGCAGCTGCTTGCAGCGCAGACCGTAGAAGAGGAGCGGGGCATCTGCTTGCAGCACAGACCGTAGAAGAGGATCAGTGTAATGCTTATGACCTATGATGAAGCGCTGGAATATATACACGGGACACATAAATTCGGTAAAAAGCTGGGATTGCACAACATCCGGCTGTTGCTTGAGATGATGGGCGATCCACAAAAAAACCTGAGATTTGTCCATATAACCGGAACAAATGGCAAGGGTTCTGCGTCTGCATTTATTGGAAGCATATTATCGGAGGCCGGATACAGGACGGGCATCTATACATCGCCTTATATCCAGCGCTTTACGGAGCGGATCAGAATAGGCAGCCGGGAGATAAGCAGATCTGAGCTGGCGGAGATAACGTCCTTTGTAAAGAGCAAGGCGGAAAAAATGGTATCGATGGGAGAAAACCATCCAACCGAATTTGAAATAATTACCGCAGCAGCGTTGGAGTACTACTACAGAAAAAAATGCGACATCGTGGTGCTTGAGGTAGGACTCGGGGGAAGGTTCGATTCCACCAATGTCATTGGAGTGCCGGAGATCGCAGTAATTACGGCTATAGGCATGGACCATTCCGAAAGACTTGGAGATACGCTGGCTGATATTGCCTATGAAAAAGCCGGTATAATCAAGTCAGGAGGGGATGCGCTGGTATACGGACAATGTGCGGAAGTGGAGCAGGTCATAAAAAATGCCTGCACACAAAGGAAGGCTTCGTTTTTTAGAACTGATACTAAAGATATTAAACCGGACAGGTTTGGAATAGATGGACAAGTATTCAGCTATAAAGAGTTTGAGGGCCTGGAGATAAGCCTGCTGGGAAGGCATCAGACGTGTAATGCAGCCTTGTCGGTCGATGCGGCACTTCTGCTGAGGAAGAAGGGCTATGATATTTCTGAGGCCGATATCAGGCGGGGGCTGGCAAAGGCAAAATGGCCGGGCAGGGTGGAGGTGCTCTCGAAAGAGCCTGTGTTCATCATTGACGGCGCACATAATCCCGAAGCTGCGGCGGCACTGAGGCAGACCCTTGATGAGTATTTCCCGGGAAAGCCCCGGACACTCATAATGGGTGTGGCAGCGGACAAGAATTATCAGACAATGATGAAAACACTGCTGCCCGGAGCAAAAAAGCTTATTGCTGTCACAACACTTACAGACAGAGCCTTGCCTGCGGCTCATCTGGCAGAGTATGCCAAGTGCTATTGTAATGACGTAAGGATAAGTGATACAATTGAAGGGGCAATCAGGCTCAGTATGGAGAAAGCCGAAACCCATGAGATCATCTGTGCTTTTGGATCTCTGTATTATATCGGAGCAGTACGGGATCATTTTGGTCTGTAGACTGCACCGGTGCTGCCGCGCAGTATGATCTACAGGAGCCTGTTTCCGGTCCCGGGCATGTGTTGTCCGTGGCCCCCGAGGGTTTTAAAGGCCGGCTTGCATAATCAAATTGCTAAATATTGTTAAGTTGAAGGTGCAAATGGCCGATAGTGAAAAATAGCGGGAAAAATTGTCAGGGGGTGAGGCTTTAATGGATATAAGGGCAGAATTGAATAACTTCAAGCCTATAAATTTGGATAGTATCGTCCGGGAAGGAGACAAGCTATCCGACAATGTACGCAACTCCATATTCATGTACAATAAAGCCATTGAAAGCCTTCGCAGCGGCAGTGAGGATATTGCGATCATTGAGCTTCGTAAAGCTGTATCAATGAACCCGAATTTCAACGAAGCCTTGAATCTGCTGGGCCTCAGCTATAGCTATATCGGGGACAAGGAGAAGGCGGCTGATACATTTGCCAGAGTCATCAGTTCAGAGCCCAACAGCGTTTATGCTCTCAATTTCATGCAGCGTTCAGGTATAGCGGAAGCAATGCCGGCTGCGGGCAAGGCAAAGCAGCAGAAGAAGCCATTACAGAATCAGCCGGGAGAGCCCTTGAAGCGGATCAGGAAGAAAAAGCGCGAAAAGCCTGAAAAAGCCGAGAAATCGGCAAATCCATTGATTTTTGAAACCAACAGGAACAAACGTATACTCATCAGTGCGGCGAAAATCGGGGCCGGCTTTGTTGTGGGTGTACTGCTGTCCCTTATTATATTATATCCGGCTATGAAGGAACCGGAGGTAGTACCGCCGCCTCCTCAAGAGGATAATACGGAAGAATTGATCAATGAGGCGAGGGCAGAATTTGAAAAAAAATATGCCGAGCTTGAAAAAAAGTATGAGACATCTCAGACGGACAGGGAAAATGCTATCAAGCAGGCTGATTACTATAAAGCGGCCATCAGGCTGTATGAAATAGAAGCGATGGTTGGCAGGAAGGAATATGAGGGTGCCGGCGATATGCTTCTGCTGATGAAGACCGTGGAATTCAAGGATGCGGAGAAGGAGAAATTTGATTCACTTTTTGAAAAGGTGATGCCCCTTGCGGCAAAATCGGCTTATGATACCGGATATAAGCTGTACAATCAGAAAAAGTATCAGGAATCCTTGAAAAGCTTTGAAAAGATACGGATGTATGATCCCAAATACAGCAAAATGGATGCTGCATTATACTATATGGGGCGCTGTAACCAGATACTGCACGATTCGCGCAGTGCGCTGGCATTGTTCCAGGAGCTGGTGGAAGGGTATCCGGCAAGCTGGTACACAAGGAATGCCAAAGTAAGGATCAATGAACTGACCAAGGTACCATAACTGCAGCGGCAGCAGCATCATATTCAGATGTACATTTTTTCAAGTAAGGGCAGTACACCTCTGCCCAACTGGTCTAATTTTACAAGTAAGGGCAGTACACCTCTGCCTAACTGGTCTAATTTTACAGGTAAGGGCAGTACACCTCTGCCTAACTGGTCTAATTTTACAGGTAGAGCATCATATCTCTGTCTAACTGGCCGATTTTTCAAGTAAGGGCAGCACCATGGTATCCAGATGGACAATTCTGCAAATAATAGCCTTAAAAAATCCTACTGGATGATTTTTCAACAAAGGGCAGAAAAGCTGTCTATTTCATTGCTTATAATCCATAAAGAGATTACATAATTCAAGATATCTTGCATTATGTTGCCTCGATGGAACAAAAACCCTACCCCTACTTGCAAATTCATCCAGTAGGATTTATATGGCTGCCCCTACTTGCAAAATTAGCCATTCTGACACTTTGGCGCTGCCCCTACCTGCAAATATGACCATCCTAAAACGGATTCAAAAAACATTTCTTTTATTTTACTCGCTTTTGTATTATTATAAATAGAGCATCGGTCTGGGTATAGACGGTGCATCGTACAATATTGCCGGGGAGGTCACGAAATGTATTATGAAAGTACTCGCGGCGGAATCAGGAATATCACATCGGCCGAAGCGATTAAACGCGGCCTGGCGCCCGACGGAGGGCTGTTCGTACCTGAAACTGCAGTTAAGCTGACGCCTGAGGAAATATATTCCCTTGCGGATATGGATTACAGAGAAAGGGCTGTCTTCATACTGAGGCGCTTTCTCGATGACTATACCGATGAAGAGCTGGCTGAGTGTGTAATTGGTGCATATGGAAGCGGAAAATTCGATGAGGACAGGGTCGCGCCTGTGGTCAAGCTCAATGATAATGCGTACATCCTCGAACTGTGGCACGGACCGACCTGTGCATTCAAGGATGTGGCACTTCAGATATTGCCTCGGCTTCTGGTGAAGGCAAACAGGAAGACGAGGGAGAACGCAGAAACGGTAATACTGGTCGCTACCTCGGGAGATACGGGAAAGGCTGCCCTTGAGGGCTTCAAGGATGTGGAAGGGACCAGGATCATAGTATTCTTCCCTGAAAAGGGCGTCAGTCAGGTGCAAAAAATGCAGATGGTGACACAGGAAGGCCGGAACGTTTATTCAGTGGCTGTCAGGGGAAACTTCGATGACACCCAGAACGGTGTAAAGGCAATATTTTCGGATAAAGAGCTGGCCGGCAGGATGCTTGAAAACGGCTATAAATTTTCATCCGCCAACTCCATCAACTGGGGCAGGCTCGTACCTCAGATCGTTTACTACTTTTCTGCATATGCAGATCTCCTTGCCGCGGGGGAAATAAAAGCCGGTGAGGCCATCAATTTTACAGTACCCACTGGAAATTTCGGAAATATACTGGCCGCCTGGTATGCCCGGGATATGGGCCTGCCCATTAATAAACTGATATGCGCCTCCAACGATAACAATGTATTGACTGAATTCATCAACACCGGGCTCTACAACCGTGAAAGGGAGTTCAGAAAGACAATATCACCGTCTATGGATATACTCATTTCCAGCAATCTTGAGCGGCTTCTTTTTGAGCTGACGGAGCATGACGGCGAGCAGGTGCTCGACTGGATGACCGAGCTGAAAAATGAAGGCAAATACATGGTCTTTGGCGAAGTGAAAAGGAAGCTGTCCGAGATGTATTGGGCTGCATATACCACAGAGCATGAAACCCTCGAGACTATCAGAGATGTCTATGAGGATTACGAATATCTGCTGGACACGCATACGGCAGTCGGAGTGGATGTATACGACAAGTATGTCATCTCCACAGGTGATATGACAAAGACAGTCATAGTCTCTACGGCAAGTCCGTTCAAATTCAATGAAAGCGTTGCCAGGGCAATATTCGGTGATGAGACTGTTGCCGGAAAGAATGAATTCCAACTGCTTGATCTGCTTGCTGAGCAGTGCGGCCTTGATATACCGGCTGGTCTTGACGGCCTGTCCGACAAGGCAGTACTGCATGAGAGCATCTGCAGCAGGGATGGAATGAAGGAGCAGGTCATAAGGATACTCGGACTGAAATAGCGTTCTGCCAGACAATAATCAGACAATAAAAAGTCCTTTGCATTATGCATGCAGATGACTGAATATGAGAAACACCAGAAATATCAACGGGATCAATAAAGCGGCAAGTATGACCGCTTTTTTTTTCCGTGTGGTGCGAAGAGCGGACAGATGCTCCCATAGCATGGCAGCGGTCCGCTTTTTATGAAAATAGAACACTGTGATTCTCTTCATATCAAAAATATATTCTAAAGCATCTTCACTTATTGCAAAACCGATTATTTTACCCGGGACAGATAAAAAAGGGCAGTCACGACACATCAAATAGGTTTACATAAATTGTTCATTGATTTACGGCCATACTTCCTGTAAGGTAATAAACACAATTGTTCTTTTCTATGAGGGGAGAGGGAGGTCAATTTCCGTGATAAACATGAATATCAGGTTGAAGATGCCGGCATTGCTTATATTGGTGGCAATTTTTGCTGCATTGCTCCAATTTGGATCATTGGCAGGAAACACTCTGCAAACAAGTACAGAACGCTTCAATATGACCTATATATATTTCGGGAATACAGCTGCGTATACCGGCTATGTCGATGATACGAAGGGGTCGTTGGACCATATATCGCCAAGCTATTTTGATCTGAACAAGGATGGGTCACTAAAGCTCACCGGGGCAATCGACAGGGACTTTATTGATGCGATGCACGATAGAGGCATCAAAGTCACACCCTTTCTGAGCAACCATTGGGACAAGGAATCGGGTGTAAATGCATTAAATAACGCTGAGCTCCTTTCTTCTCAGATCGTTGATGCTATTTCAAAATACGATTTGGATGGCGTGAACGTTGACATTGAAAATATGGGTGAGAAAGAAAGGGACCAGTACACAGATTTTGTTCGAATGCTAAGGAATAAGCTTCCCTCCGGCAAAATCGTTTCAGTAGCTGTGGCTGCAAATCCTTATAAAATATCAAAAGGCTGGCATGCCTCATATGATCTGGCTGCGCTGCAGCAGCATTCCGATTATATCATGCTTATGGCCTATGACCAGCATTACCAGGGTTATGTAAATGCCACCGGCGGAGCAGGGCCTGTTGCCGGATATGGATTCGTAGAGGAATCCATAAAGGAGGCACTGAAGGAAGTGCCCGCAAATAAGCTTGTGCTCGGTATAGCATTTTACGGAAGGCTGTGGAAGCAGGGGGCAGATTATGGCGGCTATGGTGTGAGCAATAACACGGTGGAGGCTCTGGTCAGGGAGTTCAATGGCAAGGTGATCTTTGACAATACACACAGATCGCCCAAGGCTGTTATTACAATAAAAGCAAACGACAGAAAACCTGTGATTTTCGGAAAACAACTCGAGCAGGGGACATATGATTTCTGGTTTGAAAATGAAGCATCCATCAAACGAAAGCTGGAGCTTGTCGGGAAATATGACCTTTTGGGAACAGGCAGCTGGAGCCTTGGGCAGGAAACGAAAAGCACTTGGGATTATTACTCATTATGGCTGGACGGCAGATATTTCAGCGACATCCAGAACCATTGGGCAAAGGCTTCAATAATCACTGCCATGGACAAGGGATGGATGAATGGAGTATCCAGCACCCGATTCATGCCTGATTCGCCAATGACAAGAGCCCAGGCGGCCGCTCTCCTTGTGAGGGCGCTTGATATCGGGGTAACGGCTGCAACTGAAGGTAAAGCGGTGTTTTCAGATGTCACGGGGCATTGGGCCCGTGAGGAGATCGAAGCTGCTGCAAAGGCAGGTATCCTGCAAGGTGTCGGCAGCGGCAGATTTGAGCCGGATGCAGTGCTGACACGTGAGCAGATGGCGGTGCTGCTCGACAGGCTGTTGGGCGATGCCGGTGCAGACAGTGATACAGCAGATGGCAATGGTACCGGCAGTGAAACGGCTTCGACTGTATTTCCGGATGTGGATCCGGCAGTATCCACCTGGTCATATGAGGCTATCGGCAGAATGACGGCGCAGGGCTTTATCGAAGGCTTCCCCGATGGTACGTTCAGGCCGAAGGATACCATCAGGCGCGGACAGATGGCTGTCCTTATGGAAAGGACATATCCGGAGCTTGCCGGGTCGGAGGCATTGGCAGCAATGCGCTGAAAAGTACGCTGGTACACGCAAAACGCCAGTATTAGTGAGGTGTGTGTGGTCAAATTGTACTTTGTATACAATTTGTTAAAAATTTAATTAATAAAAATCTATAGCATACGCTATTGATAAGTGATAGAATATGTACGGTAATGATATAGAATGCAGTTGCAGAAGCTGCAAGAGCACAGCAAAACTTCTGCCGGTGAGGCAGAGGTCTGCTGCAGTACAATATGTAAGATGCTTTAGGCAGAAAGAGATAGTGCAGTGTTTGCTGAAAATAGAAGGACACTCCCGCAGGAAGAGGAAGACCTCGTGGACCCTGTGATCCTGTGAGCAGGAGTGTCTGCTGACGATTGTGAGGTGGATTGTTTGATTAAAGCAATAAAGTCATTCAGGGGAGGCATAAAGCCCGGACATCATAAAGTGACCGCAGAGCTGGAAACGGTGAAAATGCCGTTGCCTTCAAAGGTCGTGATACCGATGCTCCAGCATATCGGTGCGCCCTGTATGCCTCTTGTGAAGAAGGGGGACAGGGTGCTTGTAGGTCAGAAAATCGGAGATTCGGAGCAAATGATAGCAGCTCCGGTGCATTCAAGTGTATCGGGAACGGTCACCGATGTGAGGCCTGTACTGTACTCGACAGGTGTTGAAGTAATGGCAGTTGAAATAAAGCCCGACGGGCTGCAGGAGGTCCATGAGAGCGTAGCACCTCCCGTATACACCGACAAGGAAGGCCTGTTAAGGAGTATCAGGGAATCAGGTCTTGTAGGATTGGGCGGAGCCGGTTTCCCTACATGCGTGAAGCTTTCACCGCCGCCGGGCAAGGTCCTTGATGTGCTGGTGATAAACGGCGCCGAATGTGAGCCGTATATCACATCTGACTACAGGGAGATGATGGAGAACCCGGAAGGCATAGTTGAGGGGACAAAAAGGGTGATGGAGATCACCGGTGTTGCCAAGGCCTTTATAGCTATCGAGGAAAACAAGCCTCTTGCTATCGAAAGTATATCCTCACTGATAAAGGACGGGGACAATATTGAGGTGGTGAGCCTTGCCACACGTTACCCTCAGGGCGGTGAAAAGCAGCTGATATATACGGTGACCGGAAGAAGGGTGCCTGTTGGAAAGCTTCCGGCAGATGTTGGTGTGCTTGCGCAGAATGTTGCGACAGTGGCGTTTATTGCAAATTATCTTAAGACAGGCATGCCTCTGATCAAAAAGAAGGTGACCATTGACGGTGGTGCCGCGGCAAATCCAATGAATGTCGAAGTGCTGATAGGCACACCGCTCAAGGAAGTGTTTGAATTTTGCGGAGGCTTCTGTGAAGAGCCGCGCAAGATCATCATGGGTGGGCCTATGATGGGTGTAGCCCAGTATTCCCTTGATAATTCCGTACTGAAGCAAACAAATGCCCTTCTTGCATTCAACGAGAATCAAGCTGTGGAAACGAAGGAATCGGTTTGTATACGCTGCGGAAAATGTGTGGCGGCATGCCCCATGTCGCTGATGCCCCTCTACATCAATGCGAATGTTATGAGAGGCAACTTTGAAGAGACAATGAAGTACCACGTCAACGATTGTATGGAATGTGGCTGCTGTTCATATGTTTGTCCTGCCTCCAGGCATCTGGTGCAGTCAATGCGCCAGGCCAAAGCGGAGCTGAGAAAACTGGCGGCCAGGAAGCAAGGGGGGAAAAACTAGCATGGAGATCAACCTTTTGGCGGGTTCATCGCCACATCTGAAAAGTGGTGAAAGCACGCAGAAAATAATGAGAGATGTAATAATAGCATTGCTGCCTGCGGCGATCTCATCCGTATATTTCTTCAAGGTGAAGGCGGCGATGCTCATAATTGTCACTGTCATCGCATGTGTGACAGCTGAGTATGCATGGTGCAGGATCACCAAAAAGGAAAACACAATATCCGACATGAGCGCTGCAGTCACAGGTATCCTGCTTGCATTCAACCTTTCACCGTCTGTGCCTATATGGGTCGCAGCTATCGGAGGAGTGTTTGCGATCATAATCGTCAAGCAGCTCTTCGGAGGACTGGGCCATAATTTTGTCAATCCTGCACTGGCAGCAAGGGCATTCATGATGGCATCCTGGCCGGTACAAATGACAGCTTGGCAAAAGCCCGGATGGGATGCGGTCAGCTCTGCCACTCCCCTTGGCATCATTAAAAACGGGGGCGGGATTTCCGGGCAGATGCCGGAGTTTTGGGATATGTTTCTTGGAAATATTGGCGGCACCATCGGTGAGACCTCTGCTCTCGCTATATTGGCAGGAGCAGCCTACCTTGTCATCAGAAAGGTCATCACACTTGAGCTGCCCATAGCCTTTATCGGTACGGTAGGATTCATGACCTGGATGCTCGGGGGAGAAGCCATGTTCACCGGGGACTTTGTTTACCACATATTTGCCGGCGGACTGATGCTTGGCGCATTCTTTATGGCCACAGACTATACGACCTCACCGGTCACCTTCAAAGGAAGGATAATCATGGGGATAGGCTGTGGACTGCTCACATCGGTAATAAGGCTGTACGGGGGATATCCGGAGGGAGTTTCCTACTCCATACTGCTGATGAACCTGGTAGTGCCGATGATTGATAGATTCCTGATCCCCAGGAGCTTTGGAGGAGGTGCCGTGAAAAATGCGTGATATGATCAAACCAACCCTGTCTTTGTTTGTCATATGCTTTGTAACGGCTTTCTGTCTGGCGTTTGTAAACAATATGACAAAGGAGCCCATCATCCAGCGTATGGAAATGGATGCCGAGGAGAACAGGAAACAGGTTCTGTCACAGGCGGAGAGCTTTGAAAAGCTGGAAGGCTGGGAGGCAAAGGATGAAAGCGGGATCATAAGGGAGGTATATGCCGCTTATATCGGAGAAGAGCTTGCGGGCTATGTGTTTTCAGTTGCTCCTAAGGGCTTTGGCGGTGAAATAGCAGTGACCGTTGGTGTCGACAGCGAACACTCCGTATCCGGCGTCAGGATAGGAGACAATCAGGAGACACCGGGATTGGGCAGCAAGGCCGCGGATGAGAAATTTACAGAACAGTATATAGGTAAGGATATCAGTAAGGAAATAAAGATAGTCAAGCGCCCTGCATCTACGGACGATGAAGTACAGGCAGTGAGCGGCGCGACCATTAGTACAAGGGCTGTAACAAACGCAGTACAGGTCTCGGCTGAGCTGGGCGGCAAGCTGCTGGAGAATGGAGGCGGTTCAAAATGAAGCTGTTTAAAATATTCAAAAATGGAATAATCGATGAGAATCCTACGTTCCGCCTTGTTTTGGGCACATGCCCCACGCTGGCGATCACGACCTCGGCAATAAACGGCATAGGCATGGGTCTGGCAACTACTGCAGTCCTTATAGGCTCTAATGTAGTTATCTCGCTTCTTCGAAAGTTCATACCGGGCAAGGTCAGGATGCCGGCATTCGTTACGGTCATTGCAGGCTTTGTGACCATCGTGCAGATGCTGCTGAAGGCATATGTGCCCTCTCTTGATAAAGCGTTGGGGATATATATCCCGCTGATCGTTGTTAACTGTATCATAATGGCAAGGGCAGAATCGTTTGCTTCGAAGTATCCTGTACTCGACTCGGCTGTTGACGGACTTGGCATGGGTGTTGGATTTACGCTGGCCATCACTGCCTTAGGTGCGGTGAGGGAAATATTGGGCAATGGAAGCATATTCGGACAGTATCTGTTCGGTGAATCGGCAAGCCCTGCATTAGCAATGATATTGCCTCCGGGAGGCTTCTTGGTATACGGCCTTGCCATCGGTCTGGTTAATCTTCTGACTAAAAGGCAGGTCCTTGCCGCAGGGTGTGGAGCCAAGGATGCCGGATGTGAGGGCTGCGGCGGACAGTGCGGCCTGCAGACGGCGGAAAAGGAGGGACAGTCATAATGCTGGCGAGTATTCTTATTACATTTGTATCTGCTGTTTTCATTAACAACTTTGTGGTGGTCAAGTTCCTTGGAATATGTCCTTTCCTTGGCGTATCCAAGAAGATCAAGACCGCGGCAGGAATGGGCGCTGCTGTCATATTCGTCATGACATTCGCATCTGCGGTGACGTGGCTGGTGCAGGAGTTCATGTTAAAGCCGCTTGAGCTGGAATATCTGCAGACTATAGCATTTATACTTGTTATCGCTGCATTGGTCCAGTTGGTCGAGATGATACTGCAGAAAACCAGCCAGTCTCTGTATAAGGCGTTGGGCGTTTACCTGCCGCTGATAACGACAAACTGTGCTGTGCTGGGTGTTTGTCTGCTGAATCTCGAGATACAGGGAGATGCCAGATTCCTTATGTCAGTACTGAATGGCGCATTTTCAGGAGTTGGTTTTACACTGGCCATCGTGTTGTTCGCAGGCATCAGGGAGCGTCTTGAGACAGCTCAAGTACCGAAATGCCTGGAAGGCTTCCCAATATCACTGATCGCAGCATCCTTGGTGTCGCTGGCGTTTTTAGGATTCCAGGGATTGTTCCAGGGATTGATTTGATGAGGGATTGTATGAGGCGCTGTCAGGACGGAGAAAAGTTTCCGGAGGGGTTAAAATGGTAGAAATAATAATAGCAGTATTGATAATAAGCGGGCTGGGATTGATTTTTGGCGTTGGTCTGTCATATGCCTCCAAGGTATTTGCTGTGGAGGTCGACGAAAGGGTGACACAGATCCGTGAGGTGCTCCCCGGAGCTAACTGCGGAGCCTGCGGATACTCTGGATGTGACGGCTTTGCCAATGCGGTGGTTGAAGGTGAGGCCCCAACCAATGGATGCCCTGTAGGCGGCAATGCTGTTGCCCAGGAGGTAGCGGGCATCATGGGAGTCGAGCCTGAGGGCATCAAAAGGACAGCTGCACGTGTGCTTTGCAATGGACGCAACAGCGTGAGCAAGGAAAAATATGAATATCAGGGTATCGACACCTGTGCTGCGGCTGCTTCGCATTTCGGAGGGCATAAGGCATGCACCTACGGATGCCTGGGACACGGCGACTGTAAAAACGCCTGCCCCTTTGATGCCATCGTGATGGTCGGCGGTATTGCCAGGATCGTGGAGGACCGCTGCAGGGCATGCGGGATGTGTGTGCTTGCCTGCCCGAAGAACCTGATAGAGATAATAGATAAAACAAAGAAGTATTCCGTGATGTGCATGTCAAAGGACAAGGGCGCCGTGACAAGGAGCCACTGCCAGGTCGGATGTATCGGATGCACAAAATGTGTCAGGGCTTGCCCGCAGCAGGCCATATCCATGGAGGGCACTCTGGCCAAAATAGATTACAGCAAGTGCGACAACTGCGGCGAATGCACAAAGGTCTGCCCAACGATGGCTATAAGGGTCATGGACTTCGGCGAATAGGAAGCAGGGGCAGAAAACATGGGCCGGGAGCAGAAGCAGATGCATGGAGCAGGTGCAAGCGGCAGTGAGAGGAAGCAGATGCATGGAGCAGGTGCAAGCGGCAGTGAGAGGATGCGGGGGGGCGGTCCACTAGCGTTCCCGAGAGCATAGGACACAGGAATGGCTGTTTTGTTTCAGTACAAACGGACACTGCAACCGGTTCTTGCGATTGCAGGGTATTGAAGATAATTGCACTATAATGAATATTAATATATAATGTTTTTAATATTAATAAGACAGTTCGAAACGATCCTGTCTATAAACAAAACTACGGAGCACACTGCAGCAGACAGCATCAATGCCGGAGGCTTATCTGCCGCAGCGTAAGTATGTTTATGGGGGGCGGATAACGCTCCTTTTTTATTGGTTGGGCGGACGCAGAGAGGATAGAATATAATCATGGCACATAATATGCAGAAAACGACGAACTATATAAGATACATGGTGGAAGCCGCGATAATTGCCGCAATGTATGCGGCACTGACTATTTTGATACCCGGCGGATCCGGACAAATACAGATAAGGGTCTCCGAAGCTCTGACAGTGCTGGCGTTCTTTACCCCTGCTGCGATCCCGGGTCTTTTTATAGGCTGCCTTACGGCAAACCTATTTGTGGGAGCAGGGATATATGATATAGTGTTTGGCAGTCTGGCTACACTCATTGCCGCTGTCCTGACAAACAAAATGCCTGTGAAGCATCTTGCTCCGCTGCCGCCGGTCATAGTAAACGCAGTGGTCGTTGCATTAGTGCTGAAGCTTTCTCTCAATGCTCCTATTCTTGTAACCATGGGTTTTGTGGCGCTTGGTGAACTTGTTGCCTGTTATGGCCTTGGCTATCCACTGATGCTGTTGCTGGAAAAGCAGAAAAGCCGGCTGTTTGGAAAGTAGACAAGTTTTACTTGACAGTGGGGAATAAGTGCCTTATTATTGACATATGATCTAGTGCAATAAAAAATTCTGGGGAGCTGGAGGTATCCGGCTGAGAGGGAACTGCACCGTTCCGACCCATCAAACCTGAGACGGATAATGCCGGCGGAGGGAGTATAGGTTTTATATCGATACATGGACCCTCTATCTGTTTCAGATACGAGGGTTTTGATTTTGCTTTCCCTGCAGGCTGTATGTAAAAACGATAATGGAAAATGACTCCCGCCCTCAGTAAGGCCAAAGATTTAACTAAACCAGACTTTATTAATGATGGAGGTCCGTTATGAAGAAAAATAATACGCAAATGCTTGTGGAAGCTGGTATAATGCTGGCGATGGCTGTCGTGCTCAGCGAGTTTGTGAAGCTCTTTAAAATGCCCATGGGCGGCTCTGTTACATTGGGAGGCATGGTTCCTATATTTATATTCGCATTCAGATGGGGCGGGAAGAAAGGCCTGCTTGTAGGTGCTGTTTACGGGATACTCGATCTGATCATCGGGTTTTACCCGGCGCATCCCTTGTCCATACTCCTGGATTATCCTCTGGCATATGGCATGCTTGGTCTTGCCGGTTTCTTCAAAAAAAATACGGCAGGCTATATCAGCGGTATAGTTACAGGAATTGCAGGACGTTTTGTCATGCATGTCATATCCGGTGTTGCCTTTTTCGCCAGCTATGCAATAGAAGCAGGGAAAACGCCGCTGGTCTATTCAGTGAGCTATAATGCGCCGTATCTTGGTGTCGAAATGGCCATTGCAATAGTATTGTCCTTGCTGATAATGAAGTTCGTAAAGCTCCCGGAAGCCCGAACCTGATCTCGCTACAGATCGCCCCGGCGGCATATGCGCCGCCGCGGCAGTCTGCGATAGTCTGCTGATCATGATTGCTTATTCACCTTAATGATATAGCTTAGTGTAAAATTGTTCTAGGACAAAAATAGCAGGAGACCACTCTTTTTGGTAAAATATTAGTCGCGAAACAAAACAAAGCTATGACAGAGTTAGCGGCTCTGTTTCAGCAGCTTTGGTTGAAAGTGCCTCAGATGTATCATATGCTAAGAGTAGCAAGTATATATGTGATGGGTATATAACCCGTCAGACAGTTATGAATAA
>JAAYPO010000085.1 GCA_012519745.1 Clostridiaceae bacterium
CTGCCTGAAACCACAGAGCTACCAGATTTATGCAACATCTAGGGGGAAAGCTTAAGCAAATCGAAGTGAAATTCTGCGAAAAACGAAGATAAGTGAAGAAAACGAGAGTATATTAAGGGAGGTGATACAATGGCTAATAACAATAGGAGCAACAGCAAAACTTCCTTTGATCAGATGAAGTATGAGATAGCCAACCAGGTTGGCGTAAATCTGAAACAGGGATACAACGGAGACATCTCATCGCGTGATGCGGGAAAAATCGGCGGCAATATTGTAAAAAAGGTATTTGAATCATATACCGGCAATCAATACGAGCTGGAAAAGAAGTAAGCTCTATAATGAAAACGTAATCAGCTAAACAAAAAGAGAAGTCATGAAACTGTGGCTTCTCTTTTTATAGTATATGAGCCTCAAGCATGGGCAGAGGTCTGTATAACCTGCCCTGCCATCGGAAAAAATATGTTTGCCTGCTAAGGAGGATTAAAATGCTTGTAGTATTCGTACGCACACTTGTGCTTTATATAATCGTCGTAGTAGTAATGAGGATCATGGGCAAGAGACAGATAGGCCAGCTGCAGCCCTTTGAGCTGGCAATCGCGATAATGATCTCGGAGCTTGCGGCAGTGCCGATGCAAAACACAGGGATACCATTGGTCAATGGCATCATACCTATACTGACACTGCTCATAGCCCAGCTGCTGATGTCATTTCTGTCGATCAAAAGCATCCATGCCCGGGCAATAATATGCTCAAAGCCCGCCATACTGATCGAAAGGGGCCAGATCCTCGAATCCGCTATCCGAAGGGAAATGTATACGTTGAATGATCTGCTGGAACAGCTCCGCATCAAGAATGTACCAAACATTTCCGATGTGGAATTTGCTATCCTTGAAACCAACGGCCAGCTAAGTGTGATCCCCAAATCACAAAAGCGACCTCTGACACCTGAGGATATGGATATAAAGACAAAATATGACGGCCTCTCCATCGATGTGATAATTGACGGGCGCGTCCTTTCCGAGAATCTTGAACTATCCGGCAAAAACCGCCGATGGCTTCAGGATGAACTTACCAAAAGGCAGTACGACGGTCCTTCGGACATACTATATGCATGTGTGATGCCTGAAGGGAGCCTTTACCTTCAGCCCCGGGAGAAAGGAGCGTCAAAAGGAAAATGAAGAACAAGAAACCCCTTACAAAGAGCACGATGTCAGTTAAGACAATCACTTCCCTCGTCATTCTCACTGCCTCCATCATTATTTCCGGTCTGTATGCACACAAACTGCTGCGTGATGATTCAGACATGCTGGTAAAAGCAATAGATGAGATCGTACAAAGCTCAAGCTCCGGTGATTGGAGAGGGTCTGCAGACAAAATGCAGCAGATGACCGACCAATGGCAGCGCATAAGGCGTACATGGTCATCACTGATCGACCATCAGGAAATCGACAACATTGATGTGACTCTGTCCAGACTGAAGATATTGATCGAAATCAGGGACATCACCTCTTTGATGCCGGAGGCTGCAGCCCTGAGAAAAATAGTCGGTCATATACCTGAAAAGGAAAGCCTTACTATAGACAATATATTCTAGAAATGGGCCCGTGCCGCCTTCTGCCTCACCGCCTCGAATATCATCACTCCTGCGGCTACTGATGCATTCAGCGATTCAGCCCTTCCCCCCATTGGTATCCTGACAAGCGCATCTGCCAGGCCCAGCGCCTCAGAGCTTATTCCCTCCGCCTCACTGCCTATTATCAGTGCCGTATTGCCGGACAGGTCTGCATCATATATACTCACAGCACCCTCCAGATGAGAAGCATATAGCCTAAACCCTTTTTCTCTGCAGAAGGACATTGCCTCAGCAATACCTCCGCAGTGCAATATGGGCAAATGATAAACCGAGCCCATGGTTGCTCTGAGCACCTTCGGATTAAACAGCTCAACGCAGCCGTCAGGTATTATGACACCTGCGCAGCCTGCTGCATCAGCGGTCCTGATGATAGTACCCATATTGCCGGGATCTCTGATGCCGTCAAGGATGACCACCAGCTCTCCTGTAACTTCTGCATCCCTGAGCTGTACTTTGTGAAGTCCCAATACAGCCAGTATTCCCTGAGGATTCTTTGTATCGGATATAGACCCAAAAAGAGTGTCGGGAACTTCGTACACCCTGATCCCTCTCCTTTCACAGGGACCGGTCAATGCAGCCGCATCGCTCAGGGCTGCAAATGAATCCGATACTATTATATACCTTATGTCTGCAGATCCCTTCCGGTTTTCCCTTACGGCTTCCTCTACGAATCTGACGCCTTCGATAAAATACAGGCCCTTTTCATCCCTTGAGCTCTTGTTCCTGAGAGATCTGACTTCCTTTATCACAGGATTCTGGCTGCCTGTCAACCTGATCATACAAAAGACTCCTTCGAAAAATAATAGAGGGCTTTTCAGCCCCCCTATATTTGTTGTTCACATTTTTCCATACGATATTGCTCAGGCATTCCTTACACTTTCCACCAGCTGTGCAAAGCCCTGCTCATCATTTACCGCCATATCGGCGAGGACCTTCCTGTTCAGGTTTACTCCCGCCTTTTTCAGGCTGTTCATGAACCTGCTGTAGCTCATGCCGTTGATCCTGGCAGCAGCATTGATCCTGGAGATCCACAGCTGTCTGAAATCTCTCTTCTTGGCCTTTCTGTCTCTGTAAGCATATGTGAGTGACTTCATCACTGCCTGGTTTGCTATTCTGAAAAGCTTGCTCTTTCCACCGAAATAACCCTTTGCCAGCTTAAGTATTTTCTTGTGCCTTGCACGTGTTCTTACTCCACCTTTGACTCTGGACATATCTTTCTTCCTCCTTCTTACTTATACGGTATCATGGTTTTAATGATCGCTTCATTGGCAGGAGAAGCATACGCTCCAAGCCTGTGGTGTTTCTTCGCCTTTCTTGACTTGGAAATAAGCCTGTGGCTTCTGAATGCGTGACTCATCTTTACTTTGCCTGTTGCGGTTATTTTGAACCTTTTTTTGGATGCGCTGTGCGTCTTGACCTTTGGCATATTTATTCCTCCTATTATCTGTGTTCGTATCCGTATATCATACGGATCGCTGATTGTATTTATGAAATGCCGTTACTGCTTCGGGTTGAGTATCATTATCATGCTCCTGCCCTCGAGCTTCGGCTTTCTCTCCACCGTTCCCACTTCTGCCACAGCTTCTGCGAATTTGTTGAGTACCTCCAGACCCAGGGAAGTATAATTCATTTCCCTTCCTCTGAACCGTACGCTGACCTTCACCTTGTCACCGTCCTTGAGAAACTTGTAGGCATTTTTTGATTTGAAGCTGAAATCGTGCTCTTCGATGTTGGGCTTGATCCAGACTTCCTTCATACTGATGACCTTCTGATTCTTTTTGGCTTCCTTTTCCCTCTTTGCAAGCTCGAACATATGCTTTCCATAGTCCATTATCTTGCATACAGGCGGAGAAGCCTGGGGCGCGATCTTTACAAGATCCAGATTCTTTGCTGCGGCAAGCTTTTGTGCTTCCTTTACAGGAATGATCCCCAGCATGGACCCGTCAGAATCGATCAGACGTACCTCTTTGTCTCTGATTTCCTCATTAATCATCAATTCATGTTTACTACTGATAACAAAACACCTCCAAGTAAATTATTATGATCCTCAAGTATTCGCAAGTATGGCAAAATAAAAAATGGATCCAAAGAAGAAATCTCGAATCCACTGATATAGCCTGGTCATACTATGTATGCCTTCACTATTGACCCTGTCGAAAAACTCCGCAGGGTGAGAAGCGGATGACTTCTTCTTTGTTGTACTCAATAATAATAGCAGACACCTCCACCTCTGTCAAGCAAAATATGAAATCCCCGCCTCCAAACACCGAAAATTTATTTGAGGTATCCTTCATCCATCCCGCTTGTATAATCGTCAGAATTTTGTTAAAGTATATTTTGACTAAAAGTAATGCAAAAGGGGTGTTCCTGTGCCATTTGACGGTATAGTTGCAAAGTGCGTCACGGAAGAGCTGAATGAAAAACTGGCAGGCGGCCGGGTGGAAAAGGTGCTGCAGCCGGAGGCAGATGAAATAGTGCTGCTGATCAGGGCATGGAACCGGAATCACCGGCTGGTGCTCAGTGCCAGTCCGAATTTCCCAAGGATACACATCACAGAAGGGGTAAAGGAGAACCCTCCGTCCCCTCCCGTATTTTGCATGCTTCTAAGAAAACACCTGACCGGCGGCAGGATCATCTCCTTTGGCTTCAGCGACTACGAAAGGATCATCACTATCCTTATCGAAGCATCCAATGAACTGGGTGACATATCTGAAAAAAAACTCATCATTGAGATAATGGGGCGCCACAGCAATATAATCCTGCTCAACAGCGAGGACAGGATATTGGACTCCATAAAGCACATTGACTCCGATATAAGCAGTGTCCGTCAGGTAATGCCGGCCAGACCATATGTCCTCCCTCCTGCTCAGGACAAGCTCTCACCTTCATGCCTTGAACCGGCGGGACTGATGGAATTGTTTGACGCTTCGACCCAGACAGCTGAAAGATTCCTGTTGGACAACATCAAAGGCTTCAGTCCGTTATTGTGCCGTGAGATCTGCCGGCGTGCCTCTGTGGAAGGAAGAAAACGCGCAGCTGCACTGGATCAGTCTGAGCGCAGGGCTTTGATCGATACTTTGGACACAATGCTTGCAGAAATAAAAAGCGACAGCTATGATCCCTCTGTTATGTATGAAGATGAGCATCACAGGGTCCCTGTCGATTTTCACTGTCTGGATATCCGGCAGTACCTTCACAAAAAGAAGTTCCCCTCCATCAGTCTGGTACTTGACGAATTTTATGCAGCCCGTGATAATGCAGACCGGCTCAAGCAAAAAAAGGCAGACATTTACAAGGTCCTGAACACTTCCATAGACCGCTGCAGCAAAAAGCTGTCGATACAGGAAGAAGCGCTGCGGGATGCGGCGGACAGAGAAAAGCTCAAGCTATATGGTGAGCTGATAACAGCAAACATATACTCTATACCCAAAAGCACAAAATCCATATCCCTTCTGAACTATTATTCCGAAAAGGGAGAATATATCCAGGTGCCTCTTGACCCGGACCTGACGCCTCAGGCAAACGCACAGCGATATTTTAAAAAGTATGCAAAGGCAAAAAGCACATATGCAAATACATCACGGCAAATCCAGGACACACGGGCAGAGCTGGATTACCTTGAGAGTGTCATACAGCTGCTTGACAATTGCACCGCCTTACAGGAAATAGACGAGGTGCGTCAGGAGCTTGCCGGACAAGGGTATATGCAGCTTAGGAAAAAGGCTGCTGCAAAAAGAAAGGCTGCAATGACCGAGCCTCTTCATTACAAGTCTTCTGACGGATTTGACATATACGCAGGCAAAAACAACATGCAAAACGATCATATCACTTTAAAAATGGCTCGCTCCAATGATATATGGCTCCACACAAAAGCAGTACCGGGTTCTCATGTCGTCATAAAAAGAGACGGACGTGAAGTCCCCGACAGGACCGTCGAAGAGGCTGCGATCATTGCGGCATGGCACAGCAAGGCAAAAATGTCTTCCAATGTGCAGGTCGACTATACGAATGTCAAAAACGTGAGCAAGCCTTCAGGTTCAAAACCGGGCAAGGTCATATACGTCAACTACAGGACTGCAGTGGTCGACCCGGATCCGGCACTGATAGATCGCTTAAAAACAAACTAGAACGGATAGGAGACAGTGATCATGAATTCATTCAACGGCAACATGGCTGCTGAAAAATACGTAGAAAGAGCGCTGGCACTGGGTGCCGATCATGCAGTGGCATTCAGGACAGAGGATATAGAATTCGATCCCAGGACGCTGTTAAAGTGCATGTTCGGCTGCAAGGACTGGGGCAAAGGCCCGACCTGCCCATCGAGGCCGGGTTCCCTCAAGCCCTGGGAGTACGAGGTAATGTTCAAAAAATACAGCTGGGGCATCATAATACACTCCCACAGCAAAAAAATTTCTCAGGATGTATCATTCTCACTGGAAAGAGATGCCTTCACCGATGGATTCTATCTGGCGTTCTCCCTCAGCGACTGCGCTGTGTGCAGTGAATGCTGCGGCACGAAAGGCCTGGATTGCGCTAATCCCAAAAAGGCCAGGCCTGCATTTCACAGTGTGGGCATAGATGTCTTCAAAACAGTCAGAAAGTTCGGATTGCCCATCGAAACACTAAAAAGCCCTTCCGATGAGCAGAACTGGTACTCAGCCGTATTCATCGAATGATCGGCCATCCGGCTCATATGCTCTGTATGACCGTCATTCGGCCGGTTCGAAATAATAGTCTACGACCCTCCTGTCATCCCTTACTTTGGATACGAACTCGGAAACCTTCACATGCTCCGGGTGTTTTCTGTATTCCTCCAGTTTCTGCTCATCCTCAAACTCCGATATAAGAACAGCATCAAATGCCATATTTGACTTGTTCACATTGATACCCACCTCAAGATATTTGATCTGCTCGATCTTCATTGTCAGAGCCTCCAGCATCGACTTGATCTTTTGCGCATTTTCCTCCCTGGTGCAGCCTTGTGCAAAATCCTTCAGCTTCCACATCACGATATGTTTTATCATAGCTTCCTCCTGTAAAAATGTCGTCCTCCTTATTTCTTTGCACAAGGCGGATATTCCTGCCTGTAAGGAAATTTCCTCCCATTTGTCCGCTATTATCAGGCAGAGATCCTGTCAAAACGATAGCAATTGATATTTTCCCCTTTTTGGTATATCATAATAGAAAATCTCATAGGTCTTGACTCAAGAATTGCTTAGGGCCTTGATACAGGAGTGGATATAATGGTTTCAAAGAAAATAATCGACAATCTGACAAAATCGTCATGGATCAGAGCTATGTTTGAAGAGGGAGAAAGGCTGCGCAAAAAATTCGGCGCAGATAATGTATATGACTTCTCATTGGGCAACCCTGATGTAGAGCCGCCTGAGATAGTAAAGGAGACACTCAGGAAGACAGTGCTGTCAGATATACCTAAAATGCACGGCTACATGAGCAACGCCGGATATCCCGACGTCAGGGCAGCCGTTGCCGCTAAACTGAGGCATACGACGGGAGCCCCCCTGGAAGCAGGACATATCGTGATGGAGTGCGGCGCAGGAGGCGCAATGAACGTTGTGCTGAAAACCCTCCTGAACCCCGGTGAGGAAGTAATAGTTCTGGCGCCGTATTTCGCAGAATACCTGTTTTACATAGACAACCACGGCGGCAAGCCTGTGATCGTCAGCACCGACTGCAGCACCTTCCAGCCCGATCCTCAAAAAATATACGATGCCGTCACGCCAAACACCAAGGCTGTGATCATAAATTCTCCCAATAACCCTACAGGGGTCATTTATAGCAGGACCTCACTGGAAAGGATAAGTGAAGCTATCCAAAAAAGGGAGAAGGAATTCGGGATCAAGATATGTATAATAGCAGATGAGCCCTATGACAAGATAGTATACGACAATACAGAGGTACCATCCATATTCTCCATCTTCCAGAATGCCATCATAGTCAATTCCTTCAGCAAATCCCTCTCTCTCCCCGGCGAGAGGATCGGATTTATCGCAGTCAATCCAAGGATAGATGAATTATCAGCATTGATGGATGGTCTGATATTCTCCACCAGGACCCTGGGCTTTGTAAATGCTCCGGCACTTTTCCAGCGGATACTGCCGGAATCATTAAATGCAAAGGTCGATACGGATGCCTACAGGAGAAGGCGTGACATGCTCTACGAGATAATCTCCGACGCCGGCTTCAAATGCCTGAAGCCTCAGGGTGCATTCTATCTCTTCCCCCGGTCCCCCATAGAGGACGATGTTGAATTCTGCAGGTCAGCGGTCAAACACAATCTGGTCATAGTGCCCGGTACGGGCTTTGGATCCAAAGGCTTCTTTAGGCTTGCATACTGTGTAGACGAAAAGACAATACTGAACTCAAAGAAAGCCTTTATAGCATTGGCTGCCGAGTACAAATAGGCAACTTTATTAAAAAAGGAGCTGTCTCAAAGTTCATCTTGAGACAGCCTTTTTTTGTTTTTATTTGATTTCTTCTGCGCTGAAAGCCTTCCGGCGGAGGTCTCTGATCATGCCCGCGATATCAGGAGCATTAAATATCGCGGATCCGGCTACGATCACATTGGCACCTGCCTGCGTTACTTCATAAATATTGTCCAGATCGATGCCTCCATCGACCTCTATATCAAATCCCAGGCCGCGTTCAACAGCCATCTTTTTCAGATCCCGTATCTTTTGAGTCATCCCGTCTATGTATTGCTGGCCCCCAAAGCCCGGATCCACTGTCATAAGAAGCACCATATCAACCTTATCAAGTATCACTTCCAATGTGTTCAGCGGTGTTGCCGGATTAACGACTACCGATGCTCTGCGGCCGTGGTTCTTTATCATTTCGATGGTCCGATGCAGGTGAGGATTTTTTTCTACATGAACAGAGAGGATATCCGCTCCCGCATCAATAAATGCTTCGATATGCCGTTCGGGATTGTCTATCATCAGATGGACATCGAAGGGCAGCCCTGTCACGTCTCTGAGACTCTTGATCACAGGAGGTCCTATCGTTATATTTGGTACGAAATGTCCATCCATGACATCAAGGTGTATCATATCGGCCCCGGCTTTTTCGACTCTGGATATTTCCTCTCCAAGCTTTGAAAAATCCGATGCCAGAATGGATGGTGATATTTTAATCATTGCCCTTTGTCCCTTTCCTGTTAGTTTTTTTGTATTTCATATCATACTGCAGCTTCAATATGGCATACAGTTCGGTATACCGCTGATACCTGCCCCTGCTTATACTTCCAAGCCCTACCGCTTCCTTGACGCCGCAGTCCGGCTCGTTCACATGGCTGCAGCCGGTGAATCTGCATTGGTATATATGAGGTGTAAATTCCGGAAACAGATGCTGGAGCTCATCATGGGGGATCTGTGCAAGCTCGAAGGAGCTGAAGCCAGGCGTATCAACGATATAGCCTCCGTCTGCCAGCTTTATCAATTCCGTGTGTCTTGTGGTATGACGACCTCTGTCGATCTTTTCACTTATGCTTCCCGTCTGCATTATGACAGAATCTGCCATCCTGTTGAGCAAAGTTGACTTTCCGACTCCGGATTGTCCTGCGAACACCGATACATGTCCCTTCAAGGTCTCCCTGAGCCGCTCAAAGCCGGAGCACTCATCCAAACTGGTCTCTATCACCGTGTAGCCTGCCTTCACATATGAGCTGTGAAGCTCCGCCCTGCTGTTGTCCATGTCCAGATCTATCTTGTTGATGCAGATCACGGCCTCTATCCCCTTTTTTCCGGCTGTGACCAAAAGCTTGTCCAGCAGCAAAAGATCCGGATCAGGTGATCTTGCCGCTATCACCACCACAAGCATGTCAATATTTGCAGCTGCAGGCCGCGTCAAAACGGTGGTCCTCTCCATTATTCCGTCGATGTTTCCTTTTTTCAGCAACGGATCAGTCACGGAAAAGGTGACCCTGTCTCCGGTCAGCGGAGTCACATCATCCTTGCGGAAAATACCCCTGGCCTTGCATTCGTATATGTCATCCTCAGATGATACGTAATAAAATCCGCCTATTCCTTTTATAATAATGCCTGACGGCAATATTTGAACCTCCCCTGCTCCAACTGCATCAAATATAAACCTGCATATATAAGCACTTCTGAAAGCCTCTTACTGTATATCCTGCTCAAGTGCCAGCTTGTTATCCAGATAAACTATGATATGCGTAGTTCCGACTTCACCGATGGTCACCTGGATACTGAAGGGGAACCGGTCCCTTGCTACCGGCTGATTGACCTCGACCTTGCGTATATTGGTGTCTGACGGTGTCGATTCAACATACACCCAGACCTCCTCTCCATAGGTCCGGCTAGGATCGAGAGTTATGGTAATAAGCTTAGTTTTTGCACTGCTCACAGGAGGCTGGTCATCCTCCTGACCCTCCGGGTCCTCCACCGGGTGGTAGGTGCCCGGATCCTCCGGCGGCTGTTCTTCGACGCCAAAGGTCAGCTCTACGGCCGTATCCTCAGGCACCTCACTGTCTGCCAGAGGGTATTGCTTGATTACCCTGGCCACTTCACTGACTACATCCTCCGGCAGGATCTTTCCTATCTTAAGCTTGTTTTTCAAGATCCAGTTTTCAGCCTCTGTCCTGGTCAACCCGCTCAGATCGGCCATTTTCACCATCTCCAGTTCAGGTCCCAGACTGACTATCACCTTGACCTTCGTATCCGGCTTGACCATTTCATATGCAGAAGGCTCGGTCCTTATGACTAGTCCCTTTCCTACTGTTTCGTTATGCTCTCTTATCTCCTCGGGGACAAGCCCGCTGTTGACAATGATCTGAGCTGCCACACGGGATTCATCCCCCGATATGTCGGGTATCTCTACAAGAAGCGGACCGTCGCTGACCGTAAAATTTATCACGCTTCCGGGCTTCAGGCTGTTCCCCACCGCAATATCCTGTGCGATTATTATATCCTTATCAACGGAATCGTTATAGACCCTGTCATCTTCAGCTATAATGCTGTGCTGACTGAGCAAGGCCTTTACATCCTCAAATTTTCTGTTTTTATAGTCTTCAACGATATACGCCTCTATCGGCTCCGGAATAAATGCCGGAATAACGAGCTTTATACCTATGAAAACTATAAGGCCGGTAATCACCAGACCGGTTGCAATACCAAGCCACGTACTCAGCCGGTCTCTCTTCTTCTTTGTGCTTGTGTCCTCTTCCTCCATATAGGCTTCATCTCCATCATCAGATTTATCCTGTATTTCCAAATCGGCGCCCACAGCCTGCATCTTCCTGGTGGGCAGCTCCTCTACGGCATTGCTGCCGTTGATTTTTGCGTTGGGCTCGGCAAGCGTCCTCTGCAGATCCGAAAGCATGTCCGAGGCATTCTGATACCTCAGGTTCTGATCCTTCTTCATTGCCTTGAGTATCAGATCGTTGACACCCTTTGGTATGGACGGATTTATCACTGCCGGCTTCTCAGGCTTTTCCTGTATATGCTTCAGTGCAATGGCCACCGGCGATTCTCCGTCAAAGGGAACCTTTCCGGTCACCATCTCATATAAGGTGATACCCAATGAATAAAGGTCGGATTTTTCATCTGTAAAGCCGCCTCTTGCCTGTTCGGGGGAGAAATAGTGAACAGAGCCTATGGTGCTGCCGACCATGGTGATGGTGGCAGAAGTAACGGCTCTGGCGATACCGAAATCGGTCACCTTCGCTATCCCTTCCTTTGTGATCAGTATGTTGTGGGGCTTGATGTCACGATGCACGATAAAATTCTTATGTGCCTGTTCAATGGCAGAGCAGATCTGTATGCCGATATTTATAGCCTCATTCCATGGCAGTACTCCTCTATTGCTTATATACTCCTTCAGTGTGATTCCGTCGATGAATTCCATGACGATATAATGTGTATCATCCTGTTTGCCCACATCATAGATCGAAACGATGTTCGGGTGATTCAGGCTTGCGGCAGCCTGTGCCTCAACTCTGAAACGCTTTACAAATTCCTCATCGTCAGTAAACTCACTGCGCAGTATCTTGACTGCTACAAAACGGTTCAGAAGAAGGCACTTGGCCTTGTAGACCACAGCCATGCCGCCTCCGCCTATCCGTTCGAGCAATTGATATCTATTTCCCAATATTTGATCAGCCATATCCAACACCTTCACTCACATTTGATAACGATGACGGTGATGTTATCATCTCCGCCCTGCTTGTTTGCCGCCTCGATAAGCCTTGAGCATGCGGCCTCCGGTTCATTGTCCCTGACTATCCGGGACAATTCATCCTCACTTATCATATTAGTCAGTCCGTCTGTACAAAGGACAAATATGTCTCCTTCATTGATCTGCTGACTTATTACATCCACAATTATGTCCGCCGAACTGCCCACGGCCCTTGTGATGACATTCCTGCGCGGATGGTTTTCCGCTTCTTCCCTGGTCAGTGACCCGCTTCTGAGCAATTCACCGATATACGAATGATCCTGCGTCAGCTGCAGTATTTCCCCGCCGCGGATCATATAGAGCCTGCTGTCACCGACATGTGCCGCAGTCAATTTAATGCCGTCCATCACAGCCATGGTCAGTGTGGTCCCCATACCGCTGAATTCCTCGCTTTGCTGCGCCTTCTCATACACTTCCCTGTTGGCCTGCTCCACTATACTGCAAAGCTCCTGCTGGATATTTTCATCATCCAGCTTGCTGCTGTTTCTTATGGACTCGCTGACAAAATCAACAGTCATCCTGCTTGCGATCTCTCCGCAGTTGTGTCCGCCCATGCCATCGGCTATGATGAAGGCATACAGGGAGGATGAACACCCTGGGATGATCATACAGCTGTCTTCATTGATCTCGCGTAATAATCCTTTGTCTGTACCTGCGGCAAATTTCAAGCTATCAACACCTTTTTTCAAGGGTCGTCCGCCCCTGTTCTCATCATTTCCCATACTGCTTATGGTCGTTTGTTTTCAGCTCTTGCATCTGTCACTATCCATTTCGCTTCTTCTGAGCTGTCCGCAAGCCGCATTGATATCGGAGCCAAGCTCACGGCGAACCGTTGTTTCTATGCCTCTTTTCGTCAGAATAGCCGCAAACTCGTCGATCTTCCTGTGCCCGCTTTGCCGGAAGCCGGTCTCCTTTACTGAGTTGACCGGTATCAGATTCACATGGCACAGGAGGCCTCTGAGCCGCGAAGCCAGCTCGGCTGCGTTCTCAGGCGAATCATTGACCCCTTCTATCAGAGCATATTCAAACGTAATTCTTCGCTTAGTTTTCTCTGTATATATCTTACATGCTTCAATGATTTTGTCAATACGGTACTTCCTGCCCACCGGCATTATCCTCTGACGGATATGATCATTGGGAGCATGGAGGGAGATGGCCAGATTCACCTGCATATTCTCATCGGAAAGCCTCAGTATCCCGGGCACAAGCCCACAGGTGGAAACCGTGATGTGCCTGTAGCCAATGTTCAATCCCTCCGGTGCGTGGACAAGTCTGAGAAACCGCAGCACATTATCATAATTGTCAAAGGGTTCTCCTATCCCCATTATGACTACATTTCCCACCTTGATGCCGCTGTCGCGCTCAATTGCAAGTATCTGCTCGAGCATTTCACCGCCGGTCAGATCCCTTCGAAAGCCGGCAATCGTCGAAGCACAAAAGCTGCATCCCATTTTGCAGCCGATCTGGGATGAGATACAGGCCGTGTAGCCGTGGTTGTATTTCATCAGCACGCTCTCGATGATATTTCCGTCACTCATTTCCAACAAATACTTAGTGGTGCCGTCTATTGAGGAAACAAACTTTTTTCTTATATTTAGACCGGAAACAACAGCATAAAGTTTCAATTCCTGCCTCAATTCCTTTGACAGGTCAGACATTTCATCAAAATCAGACGCTCCTCTTGCGATCCATCTGAATATCTGCTTTGCCCTGAACTTCTGCTGTCCCATACTCTGCAAAAATTGCTGGAGTTCACTTATATCCATGTCGGGCAGGTATTTCTTGCCGCCATGCCCAGAGGTTATTCTGTTGTCCTGCAGCACATCTACTGCTTCCGACGATACGTTCCCATCCACTGTTGGTCTTGTTCCAAACATATATCCATACTCCTTGCGTTAGTGCAAATCAGCCTTCCTTTTGAGCCTTGCAATAAAAAATCCGTCTATCCCGTCCCTGTTGGGGTAAACCTGCAGCATGGAGCCTCTGGCATACGGTGCCAGAGCCGGAGGCAGATAAGGCGAGATATCATCCTCACAAAACTCCCTGTTGCTCTCTATAAAATTTCGTACGATACACTCATTTTCTTCGGGTAATATCGTACATGTACTATATACCAAAATTCCGCCGGGTTTAACAGCCTTTGATACATTCTGAAGCAGTTTCCCCTGTAATGTGGCAATGCTCCCGATATCGCTGCTTTCCCTTGCCCATTTGATATCCGGCTTCCTCCTCACTATTCCAAGGCCGCTGCAGGGCGCATCCAGAAGCACTCTGTCGAAATATGCCTCATGTGTCGGATCCGGTATGCCGGCATCGTAAAGCTCACTTTCGACGATACTCGTACCCAGCCTGGAAGCTGCTTCATCAATGAGCCTTAGCTTATGCTCATGTATATCTCTGGCTATCACCCGTCCGCTGTTTTTCATGATCTGGGCCATATTTACGGCCTTTCCGCCGGGAGCGCTGCATGCATCCAGCACCACATCGCCCGATTCAGGTGCCAATACCATGGCAGGCAGCATCGAACTCTCATCCTGTACCTGGAACAGTCCTTTTTTAAAAGAGTCCAGTCTGCCCACCGGCAGTGGACTTTTGATAACCAGAGCCTCCCTTATGAATCTGCCGTATTCTGCCCATACCCCTTCCTTTTCAAGCTGTGTCTTCAGCTCTTCAGCACTGACCCGCAGCGTGTTTGCCCTGATCGTCAGCTCGGGGATCCTGTTGCCTGCTTCCAGCAGTGCCTCGGCAAACTCTTCACCAAAAAGCTCAATATATTTTTGTGTGAGCCATGACGGATATGAATGCTTAACCGACAGATATCCCGGTAAATCCGTCTCCTTGTCCGGAATGATATTATCCATGCCCTCCCTGGCGATCTTTCTGAGGATGGCATTGACAAATCCGGAAGAGGCCTTGTGCCCATATCTGCCTGCAAGCTTGACGCTTTCATTGCAGGCGGCCGATGCCGGCACCCTTGACATATACAGCAGCTGATACGCCCCAAGTCTCAATATGTTCAGTATCCAGGGCGACAGCTTTGACATCCTGATATTTGAATGGGCCGCCACAAGCCTGTCCAGTGTCAGCTTCCTTTTGACCACTCCATAGACAATCTCCGTGATGAAGCCTCTGTCCATCTCCCCCAGCTCACTGCCGGAAAGCTGTTTGTTAAGCTCGATATTGGAATAGGCACCCTTCTCATTTATTTCGAAAAGTATTTTTAATGCAGTTTCTCTTGCATGGTCCAGCTTCATAGATCTCCTCGATTAACCATATCTGTTAGTATAGCTCTCACAACCACTGTCTAATCATACCAAAGGTCTCATAATACTCCCGGCTGTACTCAATGTACCTGACTTTTGCCTTCAGCCGACCCATCAACTGCCGTTTTCCTGCAAAGCAGCCGGTTCTGCCAGCATCTTGTCCAATTTTCCCGCCAGAACATCCACATCCACTGTAGTATTGACACATGGCCCGTTAGGCCTGTTATTCAGCACACCTATCACAGGTATCTTGCTCACATCGGAAATCCCTATGGCAAGATCCCTCTCACAGGCGACAGAAAGCACGATCTCAGGCTTTAGCTTTGCTATGGCGTTTCTTGCAGCAGTACCTCCTGTGGCCACAAAGACCTGGACACCTCTTTTTTCAGCCATTTCAATTATTTCGCCTATTTTACAACGGCCACATCTGACACAGTTAGATACATTATTCGTTATTTTGCGGCTGCATTCTGAATCCTGAAGGCAGTGGGGCAGCAAAAGCAATACTTTATCCGGGCTCCTTCTTATGTTTCCCGATTCCACGAACAGATTGTTTATATCAATAAAAAGGCTCCTTATCATATCCTTGTCATTTTTCAGCACATCAGTGACAAAAAGTGCAAAGGGCAGGACGATCTTCATGCCAAGCTTCACGGGAAAAATCATGAACGGATAGACCCTCCTGGTCTTCAATGCTATGAATATGGCAGCCATGGCTATGACTAAAGAGACCATCATCATGATCGAGATGATTATCAGTATATTTATAATGCTGTTGTACAGGTCGATGGAAAACAAATGATATATGTATGAGAAAAGTAATACCATCAGTCCAATAACAAGCAAAAGCAGCAGAGTATAGCCCATCAGGCTTTTTAGACGCTTATCCAAGTACTTCACCCTCATCCATGTTATGTCCGCACTCGCAAACGCCCATCCTCCTGCAGTTTTCAAACTGCAGCTCCGATATGAGTACGCATCCGCTGCCTGTTGCTGCGACCAGACACTGTCTGGATATCCTCAATATCCTTCCCGGCTTCTCCCTCTTTGCCGTATCAAGCAGCTCCTGCTCAGGGGAGCCCGCCGGACATTCATCCAGAACAGAGGTTTTCCATATCTTCAGCCTGGAACCCTTGTAGAATGTATAGGCTCCGGGCCATGGAAATGTTCCCCTTACCAGATTGTGAATTTCAGCCGCACTTTTGCTCCAGTCGATAAGGCCTGTTTCCTTTGTCATCATCGGCACATAAACAGCCTTTGAATGATCCTGGGGCGTTCTTGTCAGTGTCCCCTTCTTCATGGCATCCAGAGTTTCAAGAAGGGTCTGGGCACCGAGGGACTTCAGCTTGTCAAAAAGCTCTGCGGCGTTCATATCAGGTCCTATTTCTATCTCTCTCTTCAAAAGAATATCGCCGGTATCCATACCCTCGTCCATAAACATCGTGGTGATACCGGTCACTGCATCTCCGTTGATAATCGCCCACTGTATCGGGGCTGCCCCTCTGTACTTCGGCAGCAGTGACGCATGGACGTTTATGCACCCATACTTCGGCAGATCCAGCACAGCCTTGGTCAGTATCCTGCCATACGCTGCCGTTACGATAAGGTCAGCCTCCAGCTGTCTGACGGCTTCTGCAAATTCCGGTGTCTTCACCTTTGCCGGCTGCAGTATGTTTTTGATGCCGAGCCTGATCGCCGCCTCTTTTACTGCAGGCGCCTTCAGCTGGCTCTGCTTTCTTCCCACAGGCTTATCCGGCTGTGTCACCACACCGGCGATATCATATCCGTTATTGACAATGGCCTCCAGACATGGCACGGCAAAATCCGGAGTGCCCATAAATACTATCCTCATGTTCTTTGCTGCTCCATATCTACTCCAGTTTTTTCAGATCTTCCTTATCCAGTATCCTGGTGACCTTATCCTTGAAAAGTATACCGTCAAGGTGGTCTATCTCGTGGCAGAGAGCCTGGGCCATAAAGTCATCTCCCTCGATAACGACCTTCTCCCCTTTGGCATTGAGGGCTTCCACCACCACATGGGATGGCCGCTCCACCTCTCCCCAGACGCCGGGTATACTGAGGCAGCCCTCAATAGTGGTCTGCTGTCCGGATATGCTTTTGATCACCGGATTTATCAGCTCAACAAGCCCGTCTCCTATATCGATAACCACGATCCTTTTGAGGATACCCACCTGAGGCGCGGCAAGACCTGCCCCGTCTGCATCATACATGGTATCTGCCATATCCTGGAGCAGCATCAGTATCTTGTCATTTATCTCATCGACTTCCCTGCTTCTTTTTCTTAAGACTTCATCCCCGTCTTTTCTAATATTTCTGATAGCCATAAACACACTCCCGGATTTCATAAACTATTCCTATTATATCAAACAGGCATGAATACTGCAATAAATCAGGCTCTGCATATATTCTGCCGTTTTCCCCGTCAGAGCATACTCACGGGGTTTATATCCACACTGAGGTCCACATCATCTCTGCCCTTTTTTTTGGCAAAAAAATCTGTCAATCCACTGAGGAGCTCTGCCAGTCTCTCCTGGGAGCCACACTTCACAATGACCCTCCATCTGTATCTGTTCCTGATCCTTGACAGAGGTGCCCGGGCCGGTCCCGGCAGCAATGTATCACCGGCTCCCGCATCCAGTCCTGATGCCAGGAAGCTTGAGACTTCCCTGGCCTTTGCAAATGCCAGCTTGTCATTTACAGAGCTGATCACAGCCACTCCGATACAGGTAAACGGCGGATAATGCAGCCGTTGTCTGATCTGTGCCTCCTTTTTGAAGAAGGAATCAAAATCATGTCTGCAGGCTGTGGTAATACTGTAATCTTCTGTATTGTATGTCTGGATCACAGCACGCCCCGGCAGCTTTCCTCTGCCGGCCCTTCCCGCAACCTGCGTCAGCAGCTGGAAGGTCCTCTCCGATGCCCTGTAATCATCCATTCCCAGCAGGCTGTCTGCTGCCAGGACACCAACCAGTGTCACATTGGGAAAATCATGTCCCTTTGCTATCATCTGCGTACCCACAAGAATGTTTATGTTTTCATTTCTGAAGGCATCAAGTATTTCCTGGTGTGAGTGTTTTCCCGTAGTGGTGTCCATGTCCATCCTTATCACAGAGGCCTCAGGAAAATACTTGTGCAGCTCCTCCTCCACCTTCTGGGTGCCTGTTCCGAACTGCCTTATATGACCGCTGCCGCATTTAGGACAGCAGTCAGGCATTTTCACAGTATAACCGCAATAATGGCAGATCAGGCGGTCATCCACCGAATGGTATGTCATGGTTATATTGCAATGCCTGCATTTGAGCCTGATACCACAGCTTCTGCACAGGACGAAGGATGCATATCCTCTTTTATTTAGAAACAGTATCGTCTGCTGTCCTGCCTGAATATTTTTTTTGATTTCTCTCTGAAGCACAGAGCTGAAAATCGACCTGTTCCCGATCTCCAGCTCCCTCCTCATGTCAACGACATCCACCCTTGGCATGAGGGCGGTATTAGCCCGGCCCTTCATCACCGCAAGGCCTATTTCTCCGTCGATGGCCCGCTGGTATGTCTCAGTGGATGGAGTCGCAGAGCCGTACATCAATAGAGCTCCGTCATAGCTGCATCTCATGGCTGCGATCTGTGCAGCTGTGTACTTTGGTGTTGTTTCCGATTTGTATGTGTTTTCATGCTCCTCATCGATAATAACAAGTCCCAGATCACTAAAGGGTGCAAATATTGCTGAACGGGCACCGATCACGATACTTACCGCACCTTCCCTGATCTGCCGCCATTGGTCATATCGCTCGCCTGGGGACAATCTGCTGTGCATAACGGCAACACGTGCTCCGAATCTTCCTCTGAACCTGTCCACCATCTGAGGCGTCAGTGATATCTCTGGCACCAGCACTATAGCCTGTCTGCAGCTATCGATCACATGCTGTATCAACTGTAGATAAACCTCTGTCTTGCCGCTTCCTGTTACACCGTGGAGCAGCATTTCACTGTAGCTGCGGCTATCTATCAAGCACATCGCTTCCTCAAGTACAGCTTTCTGTTCCGGCGTCGGATCAAGGTGTACTGTCGGCTCCACTTCCCTGTGTCTCATAGGATCACGTTGGACCTCAATGTCCCTGTAGTATATGTACCCATATTTTCGTAGAGTATCCAGTACAGATACCGACACTGATGCAAATCTTGCAAGGTCCGTCACAGCAATATATTCATTGTCCATAAGCATTTCCAGCACACGTATCTGCTGTATCCTCTTCAACTGACCGCTTTCAATGTCCGCCAGCACCTCCTCTGCGGGCATTGCCAGACTTGCCGCGCGGATCGTTTTCTCTCTGACCGGGGATGAATAGCGCTCTGTAATAGTAACAGCGCCTTTTTCAGCAAGCTCATTAATGTTTTTATTGTAGCCGCTTCTGGTTCCATACAGCTTCCTCAGTTCGCCGGCTTCCATAGATCCATCGTTTGCCTTGAGCAAATCGATGAGTATTTTCTGGTTTGGGGTGAGCTTTATACCCTCCTGCACCTGCGTACTGCTCTGTCCTTGTGTGCTGCTCTGCTCTTGTGCGCTGTTCTGCCCATGCGTGCTGCTCTGCTCTTGTGCGCTGCTCTGTCCTTGCGTGCTGCTCTGCTCTTGTGCACTGCTCTGCCCATGCGTGCTGCCATGCACCTGTACACTACTCTGCGCCTGCCCACAAGTCTGCCTCTGCGCGCTGTTCTGAGCCTTTGCACCAGACAGCGTTATGAATCTCAGGCTTTTTACCCCTATACCGGCTGGAAGCATACACTTTATCGCCTGGCTGTAAGTGCAGAAATACCGTTGCTTCATCCAGACCGCAAGCTTTATCAGTGATGGTATCAGTACAGGCTTATTATCTATCACCTTTTGTATTTCCTTCAGTCCTTCGAAATCTGAGCCCTCCGTAAAACCAAGGACATAGCCCTCCTTGGTCCTATTGCTCTTACCGAAGGGCACGATGACTCTCATCCCCGGTAAAAGACCACCGCGCAAGGCCTCAGGCACAAGATAATGATACTCCCTGTCATATTCTCTTGTAGTATTGCTGATCACAACAACTGCTATTTTCCTCATTTGTTTCCCTTCTGATACGGTTATAGACCGCCAAGGATCCCCGCCTGTCTTTGTGAAATCAGACTTACAGCATTGAGGCAGGTGACTGCTTGCCGGTTACTGTTAAATTATACATCATATATATACGGTTTTCTATCGCCGCTAAACATATTGATGATATAGCAGCTTGGCAAATACATTCCAGCTTCGCGCTCTTGCCCCTTGATATACCAATGCATGTATGATTTTCTTGTCTAGTTCCATATGCTGGGGTATAATATGTAATGATCAGTCATCTCATGGCTGCGCTGCCTCAGGCTACAACAGGCAGAACATCCATATTGAAAGGAAGATTAATATGATCATTATTGGAGAAAAAATCAACAGCACAAACAGAGCTGCCAGGGCTGCAATAGCAAACCTTGACACAGAATTCGTGCAGGATATGGCCAGAAAACAATACGATGCGGGAGCAGCTTATATCGATCTCAACGCAGGCATGTTTGTGGATGACGAGGCAGAAAAGCTGGAATGGCTTGTCAAAACGGCCCAGCAAGCCGTGGATGCCCCTCTTTCCATCGACTCCCCAAACTCTGAGGCAATAGACAGAGCATTGAAGGCAGCCAAAATAAAAAAGCCCATCATAAACTCCATAACCGATGAACGGGAAAGATTCGATTCCATACTTCCTCTCATTCTGGAATACGACACAGCAGTAGTAGCATTGTGTATGGATGACAGCGGAATGCCCGAAACAGCCGACGAGAGGCTTTCCATCGCCGACAGGCTGATATCTTCCCTCACATCCAAGAGAGTAGGGATCAGCGACATATATATCGACCCAATGGTCAGACCGATCGGTACAGGGACCCACTATGGCAGGGTCGCTCTTGAAACCATAAGCAGAGTCCGTGCCGAATTCCCCGAAGTACATATTACATGCGGATTGAGCAATATATCCTTTGGAATACCGGAAAGGAAGCTGATGAACCAGGCATTTCTGGTTGCCGCGATGGCCGCCGGCATGGATGGCGCCATACTCGATCCATTGGATAAAAAGCTTATGTCCTTTGTCTATGCGACGGAAGCGCTGCTTGGCATGGACGATTTCTGCATGGACTACCTTATGAAATTCAGAGAAGGACTCCTTGAAGAATAACGAGTCTAATAATGGGCCCCCGCCCCACCTCTTTATGTATTTTCAGCCTTCAGGCTAAAAAACGCTTGGCGGCGGATAACGGCTCTGAGCCAAGGCCGGAGGACACTGAATGAAAACAATAGGTATCGTAGCTGAATACAATCCCTTCCACAACGGCCACCTTTACCAGCTGCAGGCCTCCCGCCGGCAGTCCGGTGCTGAGTGCGCCGTTGTTGTCATGAGCGGGAACTACACCCAGCGCGGCGAGCCGGCCATAGTCTGTAAATGGGCCAGAGCTGAAATGGCGCTGCATTCAGGTGCAGATCTGGTGATAGAGCTTCCCGCCGCATATGCAATGAGCAGCGCCGAGTACTTTGCCTATGGAGCCGTCAGGCTTCTGGACAGTCTGGGCGCCGTCGATATGATATGCTTTGGAAGCGAAGCCGGAAGCCTGGAAAATCTCTCATCTGCCGCCGCGATACTGGAGCAAGAGCCCGAGAGTTATAAAGCTCTGCTGAAGGAATATCTTTCAAAGGGCCTGTCCTTCCCCGCTGCCCGGCAGAAAGCCATATCATCCTATTGTCAGCGTACATATGGAAGGGATGATTTGTCCTGTCTTCTCAAAAGTCCCAACAACATACTTGCAATAGAATATCTCAAAGCCCTTCGGCGTTTGAACAGCAATATCATACCAATGACCATCGAAAGAGTGGGCAACGATTATAATACAACTGAGCTGACAGGAAAAATGAGCAGTGCCACCTCCATCAGGAAGACTATACGTGAGAACGCATGGAGCGACGCACGCAGGCTTCTTGGCGACTCAATGCCCTACAGCTCCATAGCTGTTATGGAGCGTCAATTCGAAGCCGGCAGAGGTCCCATATTCCCAGAAAACTATGAGATGCCTCTAATATCTGCCTTAAGGAGAATGAGCATTGAGCAAATCAGACAACTTCCCTATATGGAGCAGGGTCTTGAGAACAGGATCAAGCTTGCGGCTGAAAAAGCAGGCTCATATGCTGAGCTGTTGGATATGATAGGGACCAGACGATACACAGGCACAAGGATCCAAAGGATCCTGTTCAGCATTTTGATTGGCCTGACAAAAGAAACCTTCGATTATTTCAACTCTATCGGAGGCCCGGCCTATATCCGTATACTGGGGTTCAACAGTACAGGCAGAAGACTGCTTGCCTCAATACGAGAGAATACTGCCCTGCCATTGATAACAAAAACAGCCGATCATAAAAACTCAGAGCTGCCTGGCGTTGCACATATGCTGGCATTTGAAGCCGCCACAACAGACCAGTATGTACTGGGTTTCCGGGATCTGTATTCCAGAAGATCAGGAATGGACTATATCCACAATGTGATTTTCCACGACCCATAGAACGATCCTCCCCTCATCTATCCCTTTCCCAGCATGCCATGGCGCAGCTTAGCAACAGTTTTGCCCGGCTTGCGTCCACCCCCTGTATTTCACAACTGTACAGCCTTGAATAACTGGATGCAGTGTGATAAAATACACAAAAAAACAAGGGGTATGAAAACCATGTCAAACAATGTATACGATATACTGAAGGAAAGGGGCTTCATAGCCCAGCTGACCCATGAAGAAGAGATCAGGGACCTGCTGGCAAACCAAAAGGTCACCTTTTACATAGGCTTTGACCCGACGGCAGACAGCCTGCATGTAGGCCATTTTCTCCAGATGATGGTCATGGCTCATATGCAAAGGGCGGGCCACAAGCCCATCGCACTTATCGGAGGCGGCACAGCCATGATCGGAGACCCTTCCGGCAGAAGCGACATGCGCAAAATGATGACTCGTGAAACCATCGATCACAATGCAGACAATTTTAAAAAACAGCTTTCAAAATTCATCGATTTCACAAACGACAGAGCAATCATGGTCAACAATGCGGATTGGCTCCTGGAGCTCAACTATGTCAGCTTTCTCAGAGACATCGGCGTGCATTTCTCAGTAAACAGGATGCTGACAGCCGAATGTTTCAAATCAAGGCTGGAAAAAGGCCTCACATTTATAGAATTCAACTACATGCTCATGCAGAGCTATGATTTTCTCGTCCTCAATCAGAAATACGGGTGCAGTATCCAGCTGGGCGGAGACGATCAGTGGTCCAATATCCTTGGCGGTATAGATCTGATCAGGCGTGTCGATTCAAAGGAAGCCTATGGCATGACATTTACACTTCTTACCACCAGCGAAGGCAAAAAGATGGGCAAAACCGAAAAGGGCGCTCTCTGGCTGGATGCGGAGAAAACCTCTCCCTACGATTTCTTTCAATACTGGAGAAATGTCGATGACTCAGATGTGATAAAATGCCTCAAGCTTCTGACCTTCCTTCCGATGGAGGAGATCAGAAAGCTCGAACAGCTCAAAAATGAGCAGATAAACGAAGCCAAAAAGGTTCTTGCATACGAAGTCACCAAGCTGGTCCACGGCGAAGAAGAGGCTGTAAAAGCCAGACAGCTGGCCGAAGCTCTATTTGGCGGCGGGGGCAGCACAGTAAATATGCCAACCACTGAGATACCTGCATCTGAGCTTGAAGCCGGCATCGGCATACTTGACCTGCTCCTTGCCACCGGTCTGATCCCTTCAAAGGGCGAAGGCCGAAGGCTTGTTCAGCAGCGTGGCATTTATATCGAGGAAGCCCCCGTTGCATCCATCGATTTCATCGTCGGAAAAGAGCTGTTTAAAAACGGCGAGCTTATTATCAAAAAAGGCAAAAAGACTTATCATAAAATAATCATTGCCGATTGACACTACCGCAGGTAGTTGATTAGAGGAGGAACAAATAGTGAGCATACTAAACGAAATATCGATAAATCTTCAGGCAGGCAAGGCAAAGGTGGTAAAGGAACTGGTGCAAAAGGCCATAGACGAAGGCATTGACGCCGGTACGATACTCGAACAGGGCCTTCTGGATGGTATGGGAGTCATCGGGACCAAGTTCAAAAACAATGAAATATATGTCCCTGAGGTATTGATAGCAGCAAGGGCAATGTCGGCGGGGACCGAACTGCTCAAGCCTCTGCTTGTGGCCGGCGGCGTCAAGGCCCGCGGCAAGGTCGTCCTTGGCACTGTAAAGGGTGATCTCCATGACATCGGCAAAAATCTGGTCAAAATGATGATGGAAGGCAAAGGTCTTGAAGTCATCGATCTGGGGACCGATGTGTCTGCCGAGCGCTTCATAACAGCAGCAAAGGAAAATGACGCACGTGTTATAGCCTGCTCTGCCCTTCTCACCACCACTATGGGGGAAATGAAGAAAGTGCTGGAACTGCTGAAGGAGCAGGGCCTTCGCGACAGCATGACAGTCATGATAGGCGGCGCACCTGTAACAGATGCATACCGTGAGAGCATCGGCGCAGATATTTATACTGCTGACGCCGCTTCTGCCGCTGAGGAAGCCGTTAAAGTGCTGACAGAATGAGATTTGTACGCTATCGCATAAAAAAGGGCGCTTTCATTGTGATCAAGCTGTTGATCACAGTGGAAGCGCCCTTTTAGTTCAATGAACTATATCTCCATAATTATAGGAAGTATCATGGGCTTGCGCTTTGTTTTTTCATACAGGTATTCCCTGAGATCATCCTTGATGATCCCCTTCTTGGCGGGCCAGTCATTTCCCTTCTTTCCTTCGAGCTTTGCAATAGTGCCCTTGATGATCTCCTTGGCATTTTCGATCAGATCCTCAGACTCTCTGACATATACGAATCCTCTTGAAATGATATCTGGGCCTGCAACTATCTGACCTGATTCCTTTTCAGTCGTTATGACCACAACGATCAGTCCGTCCTGGGACAGAAGCTTCCTGTCTCTGAGAACTATGCTTCCTACATCGCCGACTCCGAGACCGTCGACAAGGATCCTTCCGGAGGAAACATTGCCATTTATCTTGGCTGAATCCGAACCGACCTCCAATACCCTGCCGATCTCCATCATAAAAATATTCTCTGTGGGCATGCCCATCTTGCTGGCCAGGTTTGCATGCTGTTTCAGGTGCCTGTATTCGCCGTGGACCGGCATAAAGAACTTGGGTCTGATCAGATTGTGGATCAGCTTCAGCTCCTCCTGGCAGGCATGCCCTGACACATGTACATCGGCAAGAGCTTCATATATCACATCCGCTCCTTTTTTGAAAAGCTCGTTTATGACTCTGAAAACAGGCTTTTCGTTGCCTGGTATGGGAGATGCTGAAATGATTATCAGATCCCCCGGCTCGATTTCCACCTTTTTATGCTCATTGACAGCCATCCTGGACAATGCCGACATAGGCTCTCCCTGACTGCCTGTTGTTAAAATGACGATCTTCTCGGGAGGGTACTTGTCTATGAGATCCACATCTATCATCATGCCCTCAGGAACATTCAGATAGCCCAGTTCCATTGCCACACCAACGACATTTATCATGCTTCTGCCGACAACTGTCACCTTTCTGCCGAATTTAGCGGCAGCGTTTATTACCTGCTGTATCCTGTGGATATTGGATGCGAAGCTTGCTACGATGATCCTGCTCCTGGCATTGATGAATATCTCCTCGAAGGTATCTCCCACAGTTCTTTCCGACATTGTGTAGCCCGGCCTTTCGGCATTCGTGCTGTCACACATCAGCAGCAATACACCCTTTTTCCCAAGGTCAGAAAATCGGGCCAGATCGATTGGCTTGCCTTCGATAGGCGTATAATCGATCTTGAAATCCGATGTATGGACCACAACGCCTACAGGTGTGTGAATCGCCAGCGCAACTGCATCTGCGATGCTGTGATTGGTCCTTATGAATTCGATCTTGAATGAACCGATCTGTATCGTCTTTCCCGGCTCCACATCGACCATCTCGGTCACAGACAGCAGGCCATGCTCCTCGAGCTTGTACTTCAGCAGTCCCAGCGTCAGTCTGGTGCCGTAGACCGGTACGTTTATCTCCTTCAGGAAATAAGGCACACCTCCGATATGATCCTCATGGCCGTGGGTCAGTATAACACCCTTCACTTTATCCTTGTTTTTTGTCAAATACGAAATATCAGGTATTACAAGATCGATGCCCAGCATGTCATCCTCCGGAAAGGCAAGTCCGCAGTCAACAACGATGATCTCATCCCCATATTCGAATACTGTTATGTTTTTGCCTATTTCCTGTAATCCGCCCAGCGGTATTACTTTCAGCTTCTGTTTATTTTTTGACACATTAAACCTCCAAAACTAACTTTAATATATGATTATTTACATGATTATTTTCAACATTTGAGCCTACAATATGTATCTCTCAAAACCTGGCTTCTTATTAGGTCACCTTACCTATTATAGCACCAAATGGCATATTTGCAAAACACAAAAAGAATTGACCGTCTGCCGCTTTGTGCAAATCTGCCAAAGTCAAGCAGGTAAAAATAGGTCTATATTCTTATTGACATGGTAAAAAAGCACTAGTATAATTAACTTACTCGTTCGATGAACGATTCTCTTTTGTTTACCCGGATAAATAAATTGTGACGATATGGAGCCGAAAGGCTCTATATTTCCTTTTCAGGGATTTTTCCATCAGACTCATTCAATCCACGCCAAGCAATTTCTCCGCTGCCGGATCACCGTCTGTGGCCTTGTGGCAACAGGACATGCCGGCATCCGTACCAAAGCCGTAATATCGATATGCCCAGCATCCGAACCTTGACCTCAACATCGGTTTGTACGGCATCCGAACCCAAGCAGTAATATCGATATGCCCAGCATCTTACCTTGACCCCAGCACCGGTTTGCACGGCATCCGAACCTTGACCTCAACATCGGTTTGTACGGCATAACAACGCCAAATAATTAAAACATCACAGTAATAA
>JAAYPO010000086.1 GCA_012519745.1 Clostridiaceae bacterium
GTTTTCCAGCAAATAAGGCAGGGCTTGTTGAGGGTTCTCTTTTTGTGCCAAAACAGCTCAAACAATATACAATTTTCAAAGATCTTTTTCCAGTTTACCTATTGACATCTTACCGCTGGACTTTCTTTCAGAAATCTTTTAACATTTAATGAAGTATCGATTTTATTGCGTAAAACAGCGTTTCAAGCTCCTGCTTCATATTCTGCAGTGCATTCAGGCCGTCTGCCGTTATCCTGTAGTACTTTCTGGGGACGCTTCGCCTTTCGTTGTCTTTCTCCCAGCAGCTCTCAATAAATTTGCTGTCCTCGAGCCTGTATAGTACAGGGTACAGAGTGCCTTCCTTCATCTTGAAGACCCCGCTGCTTTTGCTGTCCAGTTCCTGTATCAGCTGATAGCCGTACATTTTTTCATGACTCAGCAGGTTTAGTATGAGTATCTCAATGACGCCCTTTTTTAGTTGTTTTCCTACTTCGATCACATTTTTACTCTCCAGTTCTAAGTACTTTGTATTACTAAATATATGATAATGGAAAACATATGCAATGTCAACAGGCTTTTGATAAAATATTTTTATCGGTATAAAAATCTGTGTCAGGGGATGAAATATGAACAGTATCTATTTTTATGAAACCAGTATCGGACGAATAGGAATCGCCGATAATGGCGAGGCTGTAACAGGGCTGATGTTTGCCGGCCGGGCTGGTGCCGGATACGGTGAAACTGATGCAGGTCCCGGCGGACATGATGCAGGTCCCGGTGGTGATGGTGCGGGTCCCGGTGGGCATAATGTTGGTCCTGGTAGTGATGATGTGTGTCCTGCCGGTTTTGCACTCTCTGAGACAGCACTTATAAAGGAAGCGGCAAAACAGTTGAATGAATATCTTGAGGGAAACCGCAAGGTCTTTGATATCCCTCTGGAGCTAGAGGGAACACCGTTTCAGAAGCTGGTGTGGAAGGCTTTGCAGGATATACCCTATGGTGAGACCAGAAGCTACAGGGAGATCGCCGAAAGCATAGGACGGCCCAAGGCGTGCAGGGCTGTCGGGATGGCAAACAACAAAAATCCTGTTGCGATTTTTGTACCATGCCACAGGGTGATCGGCTCGGACGGAAAGCTGGTGGGATATGCCGGAGGCATGGACATCAAGGAGAAACTGCTTGACCTTGAAAAACAAATGATGAAGAAATGATATCATACACTTCAGGATAAAACGGAGGTATTGGATGAAGCTAGGTAATGGATCCGGCGGTGCATCTGACAGACTGCATATAGGCTGCCACTTATCTTCCTCGGGAGGCTATCTGAAGATGTGCTGCTGGAAACGATGTCCGGAAAGGGCAGTGAGGTAGGAGGCCGTTTCGAGGAGCTAAGGCAAATCATCGACAGGATCGAACTCAATGATAAGATTGGCGTATGTCTGGATACCTGCCATGTCCATGATGCAGGGTATGATATAGTGAATGATCTGGACGGGGTATTGTCCGAATTTGACAGCGTGATCGGATTGGACAGGCTGAAGGCGATCCACCTCAACGACAGCAAGAATCCTTTTTCAAGCCGCAAGGACAGGCATGAAAAAATCGGGCAGGGGAGCCTGGGCCTTGATACATTCATCAGAATCATCAACCATCCGAAGCTGCGAAAGCTGCCGTTCTTCCTGGAGACACCCAATGAGCTGGAGGGATATGGCGAGGAAATCAAGCTTCTGCGGGAAGCCTATGCTGTTTAGACCTGTGTGGCCTAAATTGAAGAGTTTTGCTGTATTTGGATGGGAAGCTGAGCTCTAGAAAATTATTACGGGGGCAGATATGAAAAATGAGATCAAAGAGAGACTGAAGAGTTTGGCCGATGAAAAGTACCGCAGCTTTTCCTCAGGGCTTATACCGGGCGTGGACAATATGCTGGGTGTGCGGCTGCCTCAGATCAGAGGGCTTGTAAAAGAGATTGCAGCAGCGGATTGGCGCAGTTATCTGGAAGAAGCGGATGATGAATACTTTGAAGAGATAATGCTGCGAGGCTTTATCATAGGATCGGTGAGAATCGATGCTGCAGAGAGACTGCAACTCGTTGAGGATTTTGTTCCCAGAATAAGTAATTGGTCTCTGTGCGACAGCTTTTGCGCCGGACTTAAATTCGTCAATGAAAATCAGGCACTGGTTTGGGAGTTTTTGCAGCCGTATTTCAAATCAGACGAAGAATTCGAAATACGTTTTGCTGTTGTTATGGGTATGGATTACTTCATAGATGGCGAGCACATAGATGACTTCATTAAGCTCATGGATGGAATAAAGAATGACGGTTATTATGTCAAAATGGCTGTGGCGTGGGCTTTGTCGGTATGCTATGTGAAATTCCCCGAAAAGACGATGGCCTATCTGAAGGATAACCGGCTTGATGATTTCACATATAACAAGGCTCTACAGAAAATGATCGAGTCATACAGGGTAAGCAGTGAAGCCAAGGATCTGTTGAGGAGCATGAAGCGAAAATAACGAGCCTAGTGAAATGATGTGAAAAATGCAGTCGCACCATGATCGATGCGGCCGCAGTAAAGATCAATGTTGAGTATTATTATATTGACTGAATTCATTCACTCGTGTTATTATTACTACAGAAGAATTTACCAGTAAATCGAAAGGTGGCGATGACTTGTCCCGTATCACGAAAGATCCGGAGGAAAGAAAGGAAGAGATCATAGCAGCGGCGCAAAAGCTCTTTGAGGAAAAGGGCTATGAGAACACTATGATGTCGGATGTGGCTCAATCGATAGGGATATCACAGGGCCTGCCATACAGGTACTTTAAGTCGAAGCTGGATCTGTTGGATGCGGTAGCTGCAAAGATGGGCATGGAGTTTATCAAAACTGTGGTCGGTTTCAAATTCAAGCCCGGAATGAATGCCAAGGAGAAACTGGATGCTTATTTCAAGCTGTTTGAAGATATCGGATCGACAAAGCTTGTTTCAACACTTCATGGCAATGACAGCAAGGAGATACACAGAAGACTGTCGGAGAATACATTCAAGGCTGTGCTGCCGCAGTTGACGGAGCTGATCAGGGAGGGCAAACAACAAAAGGTATTTGACTGTCCTCATGAAAAGGAAACTGCTGTGTTTTTGGTATACGGCTCCATGTCTGTCCACGATATGGTCAATGAACGCAACATGCATGAAATAATGGAAATAGTTAAGGAGCTGTTTTACCGCGTCCTCGGTATCAGCTAGTCTTGCTTTGATTCACACATGCTTAATACAAATGATGCTCTGATAAAGAGCATTTTTTCAACAGTACGAATGAATGAATTCATTCATATAGGAAATTGGCGAATATACCAGGAACTATACATACTTTTTTAGGAGAGGTATAAGTATGAGCTATATTACCTTCAGTAATGTGACAAAAGAGTACCGAAGCGGTGAAAATGTAGTAAAAGCAGCGGATAATGTCAGCTTCGGTATCGAAAAGGGAGAGCTTTGCGTTGTCCTTGGACCCAGCGGGGCCGGAAAGACGACGGTCCTGAACCTCCTGGGCGGGATGGACAGAGCCACATCCGGGGCGATAACGGTCGGGGGCAGAGGTATCACAGGTCTCAAGGAGAATGAGCTTACAGGCTATCGCAGGGAGGATGTGGGGTTTGTATTCCAGTTTTACAATCTGATGCCCAATCTGACCGCATTGGAGAATGTGGAGCTGGCACAGCAGGTATGCAAAAATCCCCTGAAGCCTTCAGAGGTACTGGAGCAGGTGGGACTCAGGGACAGGATGCACAACTTTCCGGCACAGCTTTCGGGCGGGGAGCAGCAGCGTGTTTCAATTGCCAGAGCTCTGTGCAAAAACCCTGCATTGCTTCTTTGCGACGAGCCTACCGGTGCTCTTGATTCCAAAACAGGTATGCAGGTTTTGAGGCAGCTGGCCGAGGTTTCATCAAAGTTTCATACAACCGTAGTCATCATAACCCATAACGCATTGATAGCGCCTATTGCCCAAAGGGTGATCCGCATGAAGAACGGCAGGATAGAAGCTGTGGAGATCAATGCTGATCCTGTGTCTGTGGAGGAGATAACATGGTAAGGAACAGACTTCTTACTAAATTCCTTCGTGATATTCTGCTTGCGAAGGGGCAGATCCTTTCCATCGTTATACTGAGCGCGCTGGGGGTCATGGTATTCAGCGGCCTTGATGCGTCATGGCGTGATCTGGATGCCTCAGTGGAGCAGTATTTTGTGGAGCAGAAGCTTGCGGACTTCTGGATCATTACCGCTGCCTCGGATAAAAACATGGAGAGAAGGATTGCCCGCATCAAGGGTGTCAAGGATGTGCAGAGCAGATTCAGCTATGAGATGGAGACCACTCTTGCTGGAGATCCAAAGCTGATGCTGCATGCGGTCAGGGATGATATCCGTATCAATATCCCGCGTATCGTCAGAGGAAGCAGGCTTTTGGGAAATGATTATAAGGGGTGCCTTCTGGATGTGCGGTTTGCCGATGCAAACGGGTTATCTCCGGGGGATGATATCACGCTGAAGATCGGGGACAGAAGGTCGACCTTCACTGTCCGTGGACTGGTGATAAGTCCGGAGTATGTATTCACATCAAAAGATATCATACCGGAGCCTAAATCCTTTGGTTTCATTTATACGAATATCAGGGAATTCTCTTCTATGCCCAGAAATGAGATATGCGTTCTTTTGACTGATGATGCAGATGCTGCCAAGGTCAAGGCAGCCATCGAGGATGAACTGCCAAGGGCATTCGTCCGTGACAGGAAGTCTCACAACAGTACTCAGATGATCAGGAACGAGGTTTCGCAGTTCAGTTCCCTGTCGGTCCTGTTCCCCATCATGTTTTTTATGGTGTCGGCTCTGATAGTGCTGACGACCATGACAAGGATAGTTGAAAACCAGAGGACTCAGATGGGCCTGCTGAAAGCTCTGGGATACGGAAGTGGAAGCATAATGCGCCATTACCTGTCTTTTGGACTTTTTCCCTCCATGCTGGGCTCGGTCGGAGGGCTCGTTGCAGGAAAATTTACTCTGCCGCAGTTCCTCTTGAATGTCATGGCCGATATGTATGCGCTTCCGGAGATCAAAACCGCACCGATATCATATGCAGCATTCTCCGTGTGTGTTTTGTCTGTGGCTATGACCTGTATCATCTGCTATATCAGCTGTCGGCGCAATATATCCGAGAATGCCGCTTCACTGTTGAGACCAAAGGCACCAAAGGCCGGAAGCCGTATTCTGTTCGAGAGGATAACGGTACTTTGGTCAGCCCTTGGTTTTAGTACGAAGATGATCATGAGAAACCTCTTCAGGAGCAAGGTGCGTGCGTTTATGGCACTGGCGGGTGTTCTGAGCTGTACTGCGCTGATAATCACAGCATTTTCACTGATGGATACCATGGATCATTTGATCGATTCTTATTACGGCAAGACTTTGCTTTATGATTACAGGGCGGAGCTGGACGAGTCCGGAGGCAGTATTGGAAAATACCGCAGGAGAATGGATGCAGAGAGGGTCGAGGGCATCATGGAAAAGGTGGTGAACATCAGAAAGGCAGACGGCGGCGGAGCGGCAGGGAAATATGATGATGGCAGAGTGACAGGGAAATACGGCGGAGGAAGAGTGATGGGGGAATACGGCGAGGACATTGAGCAGGAGAGCAGGACAGTACTGCTGACTGTTTTTGAAGACAGACAAGAACTTATTTTCCTTGGAGCACAGGACAACGGTATCGCGGGAAATACCGCAATCGTATCGCAAAAGCTTGCGGAAGTGATGGGACTTGATATAGGCGATACGCTGAAGTTAAAGCTGCCAGGTGTTGAAAAAGAGGAGAAGGTGATGATCGCCGGTCTGTCTCAGATCCAGATAGGCCAGGGGCTTTATATGACTGAAAGTGCATGGGAGGATCTCGAAAGAGGTGCATTCAAGCCAACGGCGCTGCTGGTGAAGAATCCGGGGAGAGGCTGCATCGACTACCTGGAAGGGCTGGACGAGGTCACGGGCATCAAGTCTGTCCCATCACTGAAGGAGAAGACAAGTGCCGGCGTGGAGCCATTCAGCAGTGTGGCGTTCCTTATGGCTGCTTTCGCACTGTCCCTTGCGTTCGTTGTGCTGTACAACATGGGAGTACTTAATTTCATAGAGAGGATAAGGGAATTTGCCACTCTGAAGGTGCTTGGCTTCTATCAACGGGAAATACGTTCGCTTATCGTCAGAGAGAATGTAATAGTGACACTGGCGGGCATACTGGCCGGTGTCTATCCGGGGATTTGGCTGGCCGGGATGGTGATGGCAGCCAGTGAGCCGGACGATATGGTGTTCGTATCGGTAGTGGATCCGGTCAGCATAATAGCAGCCTGTGGGATCACATTTGCTTTTTCTCTGCTGATCCAGCGGCTGCTGGCCGGTAAAGTCCGGTCCATCGTCATGGTTGAAGCTCTCAAGAGCGTGGAATAGCTATGGGTGCAGGATGAGCAGTCATGCCTTGTATATGGGCAATAGTTCTGCAGAACTAGTAATAATGACTCAATTTGTATTTTATAATTAAAAATACTTGAAATGTATAATTTTATCATATATTGTATAAGCGCGTACTTTTTAACAATACATGGTAATTTTTTTCTGTCCTTCAACTGGTCTTTTGCTACAGGGTTAGTAGATAAAGGACAATAAGTTCTATTTACAACTACAGCAACAGTATATTCTAATAACTATTTAGAATGGAGGAGAAAGAATGAAAAAGAAAGCTTTGGTCATTATCCTGTCGGCGGTCTTTGTCGCAGTCATCGGGGGTGTTTTACTTTTATTTTTACAAAACAACAGTATCCACAAAAGAATACAAGGGGCCTGGACTCTGCAAAGCATGGATGTTGGGATGGGTGAAAACAGGAGAACAAGAGATGATGCTGAATTTATGATGTACATCATGGAAAAGAATTATAGCTGCATTCGTGATTTTACACCGGGAAGCGCTGATGGGAAAATGCTGGCACGGGCTGATCGTGATTTTGCAGCGGACGCAGGTACATATGAATTTGATGGAAAGGATCTGGTTGTTCACCATAAATTATCTTCGTTTCCTGTTCTGGGATCAATGACGTTCACATGTACGATGGAAGACGATTCAACACTTATCCTGGAACCCCAATATGACAAGATGGTTTTGCCTGGTTTGGATATAAAACCAACTGAAGACGGACAAATGGGATATGGTGACATGGCTGTCAAATATGTATTTACGCGGATGGAATAAACACAAAGCAGGGCAACTGATCCAGATACCGCGGAACTCAAGGCCTGATAAAAGGCTATGGAAACGGCAGCAATCGTGCCCTGACACTGAACGTATATCAGGGAGCCAAGCGACGATGGCGAGCTCATCATTGGTGAGCATCGGTAGACAGCAGTACTGTTTTTCTGTATATTGATAATATACACTTGAAAATAGGCAGGTAGCATGTTATGGAAGGAAATATCAGCAATTCAGTTAAGGCACAGCCGGACGCAGGCCGTATCGATCTGCGCAGGGCGAGGTTTGCTGCAGGCGCCCTTGTTGTTTATAGGGCGCTGAAGCAGGACGGATTGGTTGCCGAGCTCTGTCAGATGCTCGGGCATATGGATTCGGAGCGTCCCGATCTGTTCCGTATCATCGATTTATACAGCTCGGTTGGATACAGGCTTTTTGCAGAAGGGACAGGCCTGAAGGGATATATTATAGACAAGCTGCTGCACACTGAAAGCCCATTCAGCAGAGCAGCCGAGGCCGAAGGCGAAAAATGCCTGACAGACTCAATGGCCGCTGCGATGGCAAATGATCTTGGGCAGCTGCAGATACTTGCCTCAATGAGGTCCGAATGGGTCCGTGATTTCATACTGCATCTCTGCAAGGAAGATGAGGTCATACAGGAGGCGGTAATGAAACTGCCGCTATGGCCGGACGACGGTACCGGTATGAAGGATGCTATTGCAGGTGAAGTGGACAGGATCAAGGTATTGTTGCAGAACAGTGGGTCATGGCCCGACTGTGCAGGAGCGCTGGCCGAATTCCACAAGCGCTGCGGAAGCGGCATATTCTCAAGATACAGGGCATTTGTATGGAAAGATGGTACATTCGACGGGATCGAATCGCCTGACCCTGTCAGATTTTCAGACTTGATTTCATATGAACTTGAAAGAGAGGATGTAATTCAAAACACACTTCATTTTCTGGATGGGAAGCCGGCCAACAATATTCTTTTATATGGGGACAGGGGAACCGGCAAGTCTACTACTGTCAAGGCGTTGATAAATGAGTACCTTGGCAGGGGCCTGCGTATGATCGAGGTGCCAAAAGGACAACTGGCGGATTTCCCGCTGATCATCAGACAGCTGACGGGAAGGAGATTGAAGTTCATACTGTTTGTTGATGATCTGGCCTTTGAAGACAACGAGGAGAATTACACGGCGTTGAAGGCCGCACTGGAAGGCAGCCTTGAGAGCAAGCCCGATAATGTGCTTATTTATGCTACTTCGAACAGAAAGCACCTGATAAAGGAAAGATTCAGTGACAGAGCAGGTCTTGTCTCCGGTAATGCCGAGGATGAGGTCCGGGCGGCAGATACCATGCAGGAGAAGCTTTCGTTGTCGGACAGGTTTGGTATGACCATAGTGTTTTCTTCACCTGATAAAAGGAGATATCTCGAGATCGTTGAAGGGATAGCTGAGAAGAGAGGCCTTTGTGTCGATAAGGATCGCCTGCAGCGTGAGGCGCTGAAATGGGAGCTGCAGTACAATGGACGTTCGCCCAGGACTGCCAGGCAGTTCGTAGACTGGCTGGAGGGGCAGTTGGCTGCGTATCCCGAAGACAACTGCTGAAATATGCGGATACTGTTACAGAGTCGTAAGATGGGGCAGGCTCTGAGGGAATGGAGGCAGCCTTATGTATAAGTATCTTCTTGAGCATGAGCGCTGGATCATAGGATTGCTGAAGTCAGAAGAGGATAGGGATTGGTGTGCCGTCAGAGATCATCATATGGCTCAGATCAGATTCATGCAGCATGAAAGACTTGTCCACCTTTTTATTACTCTGTTTTTTGCGCTCATCCTCCTTGCCTCGATTGCCGTGACAGTGATTTATCCTGTATGGAAGCTGCTATTGATCGATGCTGTACTTGCAGTCACAGAGACTATTTACATTATTCATTACTACAGGCTGGAAAACGGTGTACAGAGGTGGTATCGTATATATCAGCAGATCTGCAGCAGGATAATCAGGCAATAGATGGGCTCCTGCCCCGCCTCATGATGTGGACGATTTGCTAAACACAGATCACTTGGCGGGATTCGGAGGGTTTTGTATGAAACAGTCTTCCATGAATTCAAAGAAACTAAATAAAATAATGAATGTCGTGGCTGTTGCGCTTATGCTTGCAACGATCGCGGCATTATTCTTTTTGAAGGATATTCCTGTACCGGGCATTGTGCCGGATACCGGTGTTAGGCCGGCAGAGGACCAGGGGGAAGCCTCGAGTGATGTGTCAAATGCTCCATCTCCGAGCCCTTTTGTTAAGGAAGACACAGTGCCTGCCGGTAGGATCACTATAATACCGGATGAAGCCTGGAGCAGGGACATAGCGGCCAAGGGATATAAGGATGGTGCTCCGATAGGTGGTCTGGGAGCGGGCGCGATCACCTGGGCATATGACGGGAATTTCTATGATGGGCGGCTTGTTATCGGAAGTAATGATATGGATTTTGATTATGACTGCGGGTTTTACATGTATCAGAAGCCCGAAAGCGGCAGCGCTTCTTCATTCAGGCTCGATTCCGGATCACTCAGAGCAGGCCAGGCGGAGTATTACTCCCTTTTTCCGAAATCATGGGTCGATTACTATGGCGATAAATTTATCTGCAAGGCAAAGGTTACTCAATTCAGTCCGCTGATACCCGGAGATTACAAGCTCAGCAGCTATCCGGCAGGCGTCTACATATGGGAGCTTTCCAATCCAACGTTGGAGAAATGCGATGTTTCGATCATGTTCACATGGAGGAATGGCTATGGCGGCAAGGCAGTGATGCCGGTCGAGGATGATAGCGGCAGGTTCAGCGGAATAAAGCTGGTTGCTTCCGGGACCGCAGCCCATACGGAGACAAAAGATGCTGCCGCTGATTCAGTACCGAACTCCTGCGAATTCAGTATCGGCTGCGGAAAGACCGAAGGCATGGAGATTACCTATACATCCTCCAATGATCGCAAAGTGATCCAGAAAGATTTGGAGGATGACGGTATTCTTAATAATATTACCGGCGAGGATCAGACGGGTGCACTATGCGTGAGCGTCGAGCTTGAACCCGGCGAAGTGATTAGCTTCCCAATGGCGCTGACCTGGGATATGCCGATATATAAAGGCGCAGAGGGCAATGATTGGTATAAGAAGTACACCAGATATTTCGGCAGGGATGGGGACAATTCCTGGGAAATAGCTCTTGAAGCGCTGCAAAATGCCGGACGATGGGAGAGCATGATAGACAACTGGCAGAGCACCATACTGGATGACCCAAAGTATCCGGACTGGCTGAAAACCACACTTTTCAATGAGCTTTATTACTATACTGTCGGCGGCACTGTCTGGGAGGCAGGTGCAGCATCGGGACAGCCGGACGATCCGGACGAAGACATGTTCAGCAGCCTTGAATGCTTTGAGTACCCGTTTTATGGTACCTCCGATGTGCGTTTTTACGGCTCCTGGGCGCTGGTGCAGCTATGGCCTGAGATCGATAAGCAGTGCGTGAGGCAGTTCTGTGACAGTGTGTACAATATGCGCTTCGACAGACCCAGGGCTTTAGGCACAACGGCGCATGATTTTGGAATGGAAGGAATGGTCTTTGCCGAATGGAACGGCTATACATACAGGGACTCCACCAACTGGAGGGATCTTAACACAAAGCTCGTTTTAATGGTATACAGGGATTGGGCGCTCACAGGTAAAACGGATAAGGATTTTCTGGATTATTGCTGGATATCTGTGCAGAAGGCTATGGATGTAGCGAAGAGCCGGGATGCAGATGGAGATGGATTGCCGGACAGCCATGGGGTCGATCAGACATATGACAATCTGTCTCTTACCGGAAATACTTCCTACTGTGGAGGATTGTTCCTGGCAGCCTGTCAGGCAGCAGAAGAGATAGCCAGGACAATGGGAGACGAAAAGAAGGCAACGGAGTATGGAGCCTGGTTGGAAAGGGGTCGGAAAAGCTTTGAAGAGGAGCTTTGGAACGGCAGCTACTATAATATCGATACAGGCAGCAGTGATCCCGAAAGGATAATGAGCGACCAGCTGTGCGGGCAGTGGTATTCTGTTGCCTGCGGATTGCCGGGTATTGTTTCAGACGAGCATGCGGTCAGTGCATTCAATGTGATTTATAAGAATAATTTCAAGAAGTTCGATAAGGGTGCTCATGGGATAGTCAATGTTGTAAAGCCTAACGGTCGGCCGGATACAAGCAGCGGGCAGGCCCAGGAATGCTGGGTCGGTACATCCTGGTGTGTTGCTGCCGGGATGCTGCAGCAGGGAATGACGGAGCAGGCGGAGGAAATAGGCCTTAGCCTTTATAATACGATATGGGATGATGCGCAGCTTTGGTTCAGGACTCCCGAAGCCTGGTACAAAGGCGCAAATAGGACAAGGGCCGATTACTATATGCGCGCTACTGCCGTCTGGGCACTCAAGCATGCGTATGATAAAAAAGCAAGATGAATAAAGACAGCATAAAAGCCGGCGACGAAGCCGGCTCATGTTTTTTTGGCAATTTGCTCAGGGTTCCAGACGGAAATGATGCCTTCCTTCATAGTTTTAATCTATGATACCACAAGACAGGAATAAAACAATACGGTGAATTATTGTCCCTTCATAGAGATTCCTGAAAAAGTCTTATTACATTCTTTCGTAAAATGTGATATAATAGAGTTGCTCAACGTGTAGTTTGCTATAAGCGGAACGTAAGTCCGGTTGCAGCAGTCTGTACGTTGTTTTTATTGTAACAAGGCAACAGAGGGGCCTCGTCACTACAGGTGATGAGCATATCTCCCGCCTCGTTGAAACACGCAGAGGCAATGAGAAATTTCTTTGATCATATTTATTTCTTTGAGCAATGCGTCATATCGTATCGTTCCAGCTAAAGCATTATTCCTGTTACAGGCCATGGTGATAAAATATATGGATTATGAGGTGATAGATGATGTATAAGACAGGAGATCTAATAATATACGGAGGTAACGGCGTTTGCAGGGTTATGGACATAACAGAGCGAAGTATGACCGGAACAGATCATGAGCAGCTTTATTATGTTTTGATGCCGCTGTATCAGAACTGCACAATTTATGTTCCCACCAACAATACGAAGGTATTCATGCGTCCGATCATA
>JAAYPO010000087.1 GCA_012519745.1 Clostridiaceae bacterium
TACTTCATATTAGATGCCTCCTGTTATTTTTGATTTGTGGTTACTTTGGCGGCAACTCACATTTCAAATTGTACAGCTTGGCATCTCTTTTTTCAAAGTTCATTTTATTTCATTACAGGAATGCTCCTAAAAATTATTTGGCAATATACCATTCCTCTCCCAAATAATTATATAATCATTTTGTAAATTTCTGTATTCATCTATGGAAATAAAGTCTCCGATATCATCAAAACATGTTACAAAGAATATTTTTCGGGAAAGTATATGATATTAATAAAATATATAGCTAATCGGAAAGGATGAAAAATATGCTGGACAAGACAATTGTAAAACTACTGAATGAGCAGATCAACAAAGAGCTTTTCTCCGCATACCTCTATTTGGAAATGGCCGACTATTATGCCGACAACAATCTGGACGGATATGAAAACTGGTTTTATGTCCAAACACAGGAGGAAAGAGATCATGCCATGCTCATTCGCCAGTATCTGCTGAATAACGGCGAAAAGGTGCAGCTTGCGCAGATCGCAGCACCGGGTATGGATTACACTGACTTCAGAGGTCCGCTGGTAAAGTCCCTGGAGCATGAGCAATATGTCACAGCCTCAATAAACAATATATATAGTGAAGCAAGCAAAATAAACGATTACCGCACTCTCCAGTTCCTGGACTGGTTTGTACAGGAGCAGGGTGAAGAGGAAAAGAATGCGGATGACAATATCAAAAAATTTGATCTGTTTGGCGGTGATCCTAAAGGACTCTATATGCTTAACAGTGAAATGAAGACCCGGGTATATGCCCCTCCATCATTAGTATTATGATCTATTATAAAATGCCACAAGCCCTTGATTTACAAGGGCTTGTGGCATTTTTGGCGGAGAAGCGGGGATTCGAACCCCGGCTGCAGTTGCCCGCACTAACGGTTTAGCAATGCGGTTCTCTGCTTTATCAGCGTTTATAAAGTTTTAAATTCTTTTATCAAACGTTGCAATATAGCGGCCTCAAAGGTATCAATTCCAAAAATAGCTTTTCATTCTTTTATCATGTTTTACAAAGTTTTTGCTTCTTTTCTGTCCAAAAATCTGACTATAAAATAAGGCCCTGCTGGTTAAGGCCTCATTTGTATTTCCTTATTACTTTCTTATTTTATCTTCGTCTACCCAGAACTTAAAGGCTTTGAGTCCATACTGAGATGCATAGATTCTGTGCCCCTTAACGGTTATATATGGGCTATATATCCACATAGCAGTGTACCTCCTGTGCAAAAATTTTGCTTGCGGAAATATACAGCCTATGATAGAATGGATTTGCGAAATCATTATTTTTATATAACATTCTATACCAGCCGAGGCTGTATATTTGTCGGCAAACAACCAGACATTTTTGTCTGGATTTTTTTATGTTAACAGATAATCATAAGGAAATCCTCCTATTGTTACCTGGAATTTTATTGTACTGCATTAGTGCCGCCTCATTGGATACACCACACATATAAGCTATGTCAGCAGGTCGAAGTCCTTTAGCTAAATGCGCTGGCACCAGTAATTCACCTGCAAAAGCGCTGGCTTGCCACTCAGGATCTTCAAAAGCCTTTATTTCCTCGCCAGGCTGAAGCCTTGCATGCTGTACCGATGACGAGTCATGAAGGAAGTAATGACCTACTTCATGAGCTAAAGTCAGTCGATCCCTTCCTTCATTATTACAGGCTCTTATATAGACATCCTCCCTAAGTCGTATACACTTTTTATCTGGAAGTGTTAAGCCATGCTTTGTACCCATTTCCTCTCGAGTAAGAATTTCCAATTCAAATCCAGGATCAATTTTGGGTAGAATCAACTCGATAAACTCTACTATTGGAAAGAAAAGTTGATCAGTTGTCTTACTCAATTTCCTGACTTCAAGCGCTAACCTTCTTAAATCACTTCTTCCCACCGGGGTTGCCACGGATGAACCCATACACTTTTAACCTCCTGCTTATCTACGTCGTTTATTAAGGATCAGAAATATTTTATCCATATCCTCATCGTCCAGATTTTTAAATTCTCTTGCAAATGAAAGTGCTAAATCTCGCTCACTTGATCTTGATGAGTCGAGCGGAATCCTAACACTGGTTTTGGAATTCTCCGCATATTCTCTTAGCTTTTGATAGTCTCTAGTACTGATCGAATAGTTTGTGCGAATTATCTCCGGCCATCCTTCAGGTACATTCCTTTTGCCCATTTCAACGGCAGATAAATAAGCAGGAGAAACATTAAGTTTTAATGCCATGTCTTTCAGTAGTTCCCCACTGTCAATTCTAATCTTCCTTAATGCTTTACCAAACTCTGTAATCATAATAATTCAATCCTCCATATATTTACTTAACACAAAAAAGCTTGACCTCCTAATAATATTATACTTAAATTAGCATTCCGAGTCAACACTTTTTTGTAAATTTGTGCTACAATTTTCCGTTACAATAACTTAGTGTAATAAAGCATCATTCATTACAAATCAAATTATATTACTGATATAAGAGAAACGTCTACTTTTTATCAAGTTAGTTATCCACAAAAAAGAGCTCGCCATCATGACGAGCTCTTTTTTGTTTCCTTTTTCTTTTTATTGACTGCCGCCTCGAATAGCCGCGCTGCCTTTTTGTCCCGGCTCTCCACAGCATGTGCATATATATTCTCTGTAGTTGTGGGCTTAGAATGTCCCAGCCGCTGTGCAACTGTGGGAATATCCATGCCCTGACTAATCAGATATGTAGCGCTGGTATGCCGGAGCCCATGGAAGTTCATATGAGGCAAGCTGTGCTTCTCCAAGAAGCTCGGGAACCATTCTGAAAGAGTATTAGGATGCATCGGCTGACCGTTCCACATAAGCAGCAGCCTGTTGTTGTCCTGGCACAGGAAGCCTTTACTCTGCTGCTCTGCTTTGTATTCCTCCAGGAGTGTAATCAATGAAGGATTGACAGATATCTTCCTGATGCTGCTCTCGTTCTTCGGCGCCTTTGTGAATGTGCCCTTCCCTGGTAGATACTGACTTGCCTGGCGGATTGATATAGTTTTACTCTTTATGTCCACATCCTGCCATTCAAGGCCCATGATCTCGCCCATTCTTGCCCCGGTAGTCAGTGCAATCATTATTGCCACCCTGTACTTTATATCCTCGTCCTGCAGCGCTTCGAGCATTGCTTCTATCTGTTTTTCATCGAAATACTTTGCTCGGTGCTTCGGGACCCTCGGAGCGTCCACACGCTTTGCCGGGTTGTCTCCCTTAAGCACTCCCCATTTTATGGCCTTTTCAAATATAGCACTCAGTAACCTGTGGTGGTGCTGTATGGTCTGATCAGAGAGAGGCCCGCACTTCTTTTCCTCTGCTTTGCCGTCCTTCGTTATACTTATGTATTTATGATCCTTTCGGAGTAAATTGTAGAACTCAATAAGATCAAGCGGCTTGATCTTGTTTAGTTTTTTATCTCCGAAAGCTTTGTATATCCTTGCTTCAAGTAGCTGCTTATATCTATACACAGTTTTTGGTGCCAGCTCTACCTCAGCATAGTCTTTCAGCCAACGCTTAGCAAATTCCTTAAAGGTTACCTTTGTGGGTTGCTCAAAGTCACCGCTGTCCACATCGGTAATAAACTTTGCAAGGAGCTTCTCAGCCTCTCGATCAGTTTTGGCTTTTACATACTGCGATTCATCACGGTATCTCAGTCGATAGTATCCTTCCCTCAGTTTGGTTATGTTTCCTGCCATCCTTGTTCAACTCCTCTCGCCTTTGCTTATTGACTTTTTCAGTGTATAGTCTAGCAAACTCTAATGGATCAATCTCTTTCCCGTTCAGCTTGTGAATCACAGGTAATTTCTCATACTTTGCCATAATGCCTCCTTCATAAAGAGGCGGCTCAGGCCGCCCCTGTTTACACTGCTTTCTTTCCTAATGAAACCTCCATTGCCTTTATAGCCAGATCAGCAGCATTGTCTCCGGCCTTTTTTCTTACTTCCTCAACAAACCGTAAATACTCACCCAATGTAGCGGTACGTGCAAAATCAAGAAGATTACTTACCATTTCAACTGCGCTTGCTTTTTTCATATACATTAGCCTCCCCCTGTTCTTTACTTTCCGATTAATGATTATCTACTATCTGGTTACCTATGTACCGTTGCCTGGAGGCGGCAGCTGTGCTATAATTAAAATAAAGCTGAGCCTCTCACAGGCTTTGTCTTGCGGAAGGAATCCGTGATCTCTTGCTGGGGATCGGGTTCCTTTTTACTTTGTTACTTTCGTCAAAGTCATAACAATAAATGCATTTACTGATATACCCAATTCTTTCGCTTTTTCATTAACTTTCTTGTCTAATTCCTCCTTTAGCCTTAATGTTCTTCTTATTGTTTTTGACACCATATTGACACCTCCTTATAACCACTATACTATAATGTCTGCATGGTGTCAATATGACACTTTATATTCTTCCCATTATTGATATAATGGTGTCAAATTAACATTAAAGAGGTATTGTATGACAATAGACAAAACACGTTTCACCTTGAGGCTAGATGAGCAAATATATAATAAAATAAAGGTTATATCTGAACTTGACCGCCGTTCTATTAATGCACAAATAGAGTTTTTCCTTGAGCAAAGCATAGAGGAATATGAGAAGCAGCACGGCAAAATAGATACTGATCCTGAGAAATAATTGCTGTAGTTCCAGGAGATAACCTTATTGATTCTCTGGTTGAACATGGACGATCTCATAGTAATCTCCCAATGCGATCCGGCCATCTTCAAAGTGCAAAATTTCGCCTGTTACTGTGTTCTTAAACCAATAATATAGTTTCCGTCCTGGTAAACTTCTGTGGGTACTGTGCCGCCAGATGCTCGGGTATCCTATTACATAGCCTGGTGGATATACTGTTACTTTCATACCCGATATATCAGTTTTACAGCCGACCTCGACTCTCACAGCAGCATCTCCCCATTATCTAAGTTGCATCATGGTTAATCTACTCAATAAATTGCAGTCAAATTGCTGTACCGCTCACAGCACACCTACCATTACTGCATTTTACCCACGACATTCTGATTGATTGTCAGGGAACAGGGTACCCGGACTGAACCAGGTACCCCACATCACATCACTTTTCCGGCAGGCTGAACACAGGTCTGTACTCTGCACCGATGCCATCGATCGGGAACGAGTCCAGATCAGTATTCAACTGTCTGAGTCCCAAATTTGCAAGCCCAGCAGTCAGCGTATATGGATATACGTCCATCGACACCAAGCTATTCAGACCTCTTTCAATCTTATCCAGCATTTCAAACGCTCCATCATCAGGACCGCTCTCAACCTCATGAATGAGGTGCTGCATATTCATATCTGCTGTGCCTGACCTCTTTTTGAATTCTACCTTCAGCAGCTTCATGAAGTCAGGATCACCTTTGTTTTCAATGTACATTTCCCGTAGCTCTGCAGCATCTGCATGTGGCATGATATTGGTCCACATAATAGCATTATGAACCTTCTGCATGTCGGTGTATTGCTTTGCGTCCGGTTTTTCCTGGTATTCCTCTCTTATTTTTGATATGACTGTTTTTGCTTTATTTACATAGCTGAGCTTGAGTTCCTTGATCTGGTTCTTTGTCTGCTCACGATGCTTGAATTTTGCCTGCGATGTCAAAGTCCCATCCAGATACACCTTATGGTGCTCTCTGATCAGATCCGCATACTCATTATTCATACCGGCAAAAACGCCAAATATTCTCGGTAGTTCTGTTTTTAGATTATCCGTCCTCATTTTCATCTCTCCTAAATATTGATTTTCCCGGGTCTACATGCCTTTTCAAGCTCATCCATCCTTGAAAGAATGCTTGACGGTAGTTTCTTGAATTTTGCTTGCCAGCCTGACCATCCCTCGACCATATACTTTGCTGCCTCCTGCAGGTCTGCAAGCTCCCTCTTGAGCTGGTTCCATTGCTCATTCATAATAAGTTGACTCCCTTCCTATACTCCCGCTATGCTGCCAGGCATGCCCTTCTCTATCTGCTCCATTCGAGCAAGTATCGATCTCAAAAGCCTTTCGTTTCGCCCCAGCTTACCATTGACCTTAGCACACTTAGCTGCATACACCTTAATCTCAGTTTTAAGCTGTTTCCACTTCTCTGCAGTCATTTCAATTCACTCCTTAAATAATTTTTTATATTTTATCAGCCTTTAAGGCTGTAGTTTCTTCCGCTCTTCCTCCAGGAGCTTGTCTACATTTACATAGCGTCTCGTGGCCGGAGGACAAACAATTATACAATCCGGGTTATCCAGTTCCGGATAGTTGACATCATCGATAATTATCACTGCATCACTCACATCCGGAAGCGCAATTCTTTCAATCATCCTGAGCCGCTTATCAATATTTTTCAGACTCATTATTCTCATGCCCCAAACCCACCTCTACTGCAATTATTTATTAACTCTTCATTAAGTAATTCTAGTTTTTCAACACGCCTCAACACTTCATTTACCCGGCACTCCTGGACACCAAAATCAATGAGTGCTCTTGCAGCTGTTACCCTTGCAGCCTCCGGCGCCCCAGTAGCTTTCATAATTTCTGCAAGCACCTCAACCGCATCAAATATATGGTTTTGCAACCTCGACAGCCCCCGCTCTACCATAGTAGATTTACAGTCTTGCAGCATCTTTTTGAAATCCTCCTGCTGCTGCCATCGCCATAATGTTGTTTCACTAACACCTGACTTCTGAGCCGCCTCTTTCATTCTTTTACAAGTGATTAAGGATATTACTGCTAATTCCATTTTTTTACTTTTTTGTTCTCCGTGTCCTTTCAACTGTCTCCACCTGCCTTCTTTGCCTCCAAGAAGTCTTTACTCTTTAGGTACCGAGCTATGCTCAGTTTACTTATTCCACAGTCCGCCGCCATTTCTTGCATTGTCTTTCCTTCCTTCGAGCCCCGAACCATCGTATTAATGATTATTTGCCTCTCAAACTTCATTTTGTTTTCATAACTCGCCTGTAAATCTTCTTTCAAAATCTCTCGCCTGTATCGTTGCATATTCCTACACAATCGTGACTCACTTACATTCAGTAAATAGCTTAAGTCCCTTAGCTTGAATCCCTCAGCTTGGAGCTCGATACAATCTTTTATGTCTTCCTGAGGTACTGTCAATTTAACTTGCGTGGGTTTAGGCCTTCTGCCTGTTATTACTGCCCAGAATGCTTGCTCAGGTGTAATCTCATCAGGATAAGCTATTGCAATTAGCAAAGCATTAAAGTTAAGCTCTAGGGCTCTACCACTTCTCGGAAAGCAGTACAGGTTTAGATAGCTTGTAGTTGCTGCCATTTATCTCACTCCTGTGCTATAATAATTACGGAGTGCTATTGCTGCTGCCGGTCATTGACCGGCTTTTTCTCTGGCCTGGTGTAGATAACTCGCTGGTGCGCTGCCAGGTACTTCTCTGCATCTTCAAGAGCCTTTTTGTTTTTTTCAATAGCCTCATGCATGTCGACTATTCTTGCCTCAAGTGCCTTTATTGTACTTTCATCGAAGCTATCCCACAGTCCAGAGGACTTACCATCTTCAAGCCTTTTTATTATGTCTTCAGCTATTGCAATAACATCCTGACTGTTATCAAGCTGCACCCCATTCATGCAGGTAATAGAAGGCTCAAGGTTTATGGAAAGTACATTTTCCGGTACATCATCACCAGAAAGCTGATAATAAATGCTTATCTGCCGGAGCATTACGGATCCTTTTTTCATGGTTTTTCACACCTCCACCGATGATTTATTATTGCAGTCAATCTATGTTAAACGCTTATATCAAGCGGCTTTCACCTTGTAACTCCTGAGTTCTAATCAGGAGCTCACAGCCTCCTATATGGGCTGAAGGTCAAGTTTTGTCATGTTGCTTTGTGTTCAGGTCCTTCGTATCCTATAAAGCTCTCAATATCATCGCAGAATTCAACAGTACATCCGCCGTGGGCCTCCATTCCTTCGACATACGTAAGGCCATTTTCTTCGACAAGAGCAAAACATGCTAATGGTGCTGAAAACTCGCCGTTTGATCCTGAATATACTGCTCTCCATCTATCTGCCGGTATTATTTGAAGTATCTTCTTTGCCTGTTTTATTTTCACAGCCTCCTTATGCTGCCCCTTTATATATAGGGGGTTATTTTGTGGGTTTTGGGTTTCCTAAAATCCTCGTCAGTACAAAGAGTAATTTGTGTAATAGTCTTTATTAGTCTAAGCTTGTAAATGTACTATTACGTGTAATGCCCTTTAAATCAATGTCTTGAGAATTTTAATAGCCAAATAGTCATTTTTTTTCAATGTACATCGGTACAACATAAAAAGCTCTATATATTAAAACTATTAGGTAATTTCCAAACATACCTCGTAGTCCATGAGTTGTTAATCTTTACATTTTTAGTACAAGATTCTGCCCCTATCCGGCTCAGCATTACGGAAAGTTGCTTTGCTGTGATTTTCTCCAACTGCACCACTCTAATCCAACGCTGTAAATCATCAAGATAAATGAACGTGATACCAGCCTCACAAAAGGGATCTCTCGTAATGGCTGCCTCATCTGCATTATCCAGAACAGGCTTATCATTTAAATATTTTTGGAGCCAGTTACTTACTTGGCCTTTATCAGTAGCATCATTTCCAACCTGTTTTGGTACACAGATTTTAAGCAAAGCAGTCGCAATGCTATCCCACCTCTCAGCTTTAAACCTCGGCAGGTACTTGCCTGTTGCTTCAGCTATCTTGTTTCGTAATTTAGTCTGTGAAATTAAGTTCTCGACATCCCCGAGATTAATACTGCCAGAACTCGTTATGAGGCAGTATACAGCAGGTTCCGATAGATATTTTTCAATACCTAAAATCTTGCAGTTAAATGTCATAGAAAGATTTCTAATAATCGCATCTCTCTCAGCGTTTGAAGTCTCTGCTTTTTCTTCCGGCTCCAGCGCTGACATCTGAATGATTTCTTCCTCGGCCCGATACTTCTCAGCATTGCGCATTGCTATGCTGATCGTGCGCTTATAATAATCCTGCCGGAGTTTCAAATCTTCTCGATGTTTGATTCTATGAGATATAAGCAGGTTCGCTATCTCCTGCTCCGACCAGCCAGCCATGGCTGAGTAGTTTGCCAGTGCCAGATCATAGCTGCTTGCTGACTGATCCTGCAAGTCCTTCCGCTGGTGTTCCCAGCTCTGCACAAACTTGGACTCAATCATCTTTAGAGCTTCGAACTTTGCCATATTTAAGCTCGGTGTCGAAGAAAGTATCAAATCGCCCTTGACGAGAGCTGCCTCGTACTCGTCTACATCCTTTATCTCAGGCAAGATATCCTCAAAATCGGAAGGGTTATATCTCAGATCGTTGCATTCGAGCATCTTGACCGGGACAGGAGCGCTCTTACAGTTCATTGTTCCTGGTACTCTGAGAACCCTGTCAAGATTAAACACCGAGTCAACATCCCAGCCGTACTTATGTGCCTGCTGCTTGAATGCATATATGAAACGTTTCGACAGGTTCCTTGCATCCTCGCGCTCCGCATCAGAGTCGAATGTCCACGGCTCATTGAATACCCAGTAAGCTTGTAATCCATGCCCGGAGTGTATGAGGATAGTCGGCTGATGCTCCAGCCAGCCAAACAGCTTCATAGCATCATCCACTGTTACCGGAAGGTTCGGCTTTTTGTGCGCCGGATCGAGTATGTCAAGATCAAGCCACAGGCCGGTAATTCCTGCTATATCGTTCTGCTTGCACCGGTAGTCCGTGCCGTAGTCCTTGCCTGAGAGTCCCACACCTACATATACATTGGTACTGTTTCCTATCTTCTGGATGAACTCAGCAGCGGCCTGCCAGTCCTTGAACCAGTGCGACTCCTTACGGTTCTCGCCGTCATATATCCATATCAGTATGTAGTTGTCCTCGTTATACTCGAACAGTGTCTGTAGAAATTTAGAGTGCTGCATAATATGATTCCCCTTATTCACTAAATCGCTTCAGGCTGCTTCTCAAGATTTTGCATCCATTTGTCTAAGCTATCCTGAAAGAAGAACACCCTTGCATTTCTGCCTTTACCAATTCTGAAGTGTGGAACCTGGTTACCACGCACCAATCTCATCAACGTAGGATAAGAGATTTTAAGGTATTCCATAGTTTCCTTGGGATCAAGTCGAATTCTTTTTTCATTACATAGACTTGTCATAAAAATTCCCTCCATTTTCTTTACAAATAAAAAGCCCCAGCTCTCACTTATTTCTAAGTGATAAACTGGGGACTACTTGGCACCCATCGAACCCGTATCTCTCGGGCTGACTACATATAATATATAGCCGGGCCTGACCCTTCGCGGCTAGTGATATTCCTGTACTGTACTGTAAAGAAAGAGCTAGTCACGCAAGCGTAATATTTACTTTGTGATTAAATGATATCAAGATTTTTAAGTAATATCAATAGTTTAATACCACACTTATCCACAGATTTATCAACAATATTAAACTTATCCACAGTGCATGCTTTTTTCATTACCTGTCTAAAATCTGTCTATTTCACATCAGTATAAACAAAAACCACCTTCAAGAAAATCCTTGAAAGTGGCTTGTTTGGCGGAGAAGCGGGGATTCGAACCCCGGCTGCAGTTGCCCGCACTAACGGTTTAGCAAACCGTCCCCTTCGACCTACTTGGGTACTTCTCCAAATCGAGTAAAACTCTGTTTGATATAAAGTTGGTATTACAGTGGCGGAGAGAGTGAGATTCGAACTCACGGTAGCCTCACGACTACGCCGGTTTTCAAGACCGGTGCCTTAAACCAACTCGACCATCTCTCCATATCATCAATCGAGCAACGTAGTATATTCTACTATATGCCAGGTGCTTTGTCAACACTGCTGACAGCTGACACATTATGCCATTACCCGTTTTTAATGCTGACTCCACCGGTGATATCAACCTCATTGTTTATGTGATTTCTGCCATATCCATTCATCACAGGTTTCACCGAATCAAGGTTCCTTTTATGCATCATATATGTTTGAGACATGTCCCTTCCTTGCGTCATCTATAGCTTTGATTTCCTCCGCAGAAAGAGCGTATTTGGATTTCCCCCTTGATACCGGTTTTGCATATGTTGAAGAACTATCCCTGGCATATAAGCTGCTGATCACTACTCCGTCATCATTATTGTCAAGAAGTGCAATGGAAAAACAGAGATCGCTTCCTACATCATCAAAAGCATTGTATCTCACTATCCCAACCTTCTGTACGCAGTAATACATGTTTCTTTTTATTGCATTAAGCTGATATTCCAGATCCTTGTTTTTTGATATTACCGTATTGACCTTAACGATACAGTCATCCAGCAGTTCTTCGATACTTACATCACTAAGTCCATTCATAAACTTATTATATTTGTTTCTCAGCTTTTTGATTTTTGCTCTGTTTGAGATGTTCATTATAAAAAGTATCAATATCAAAAAAAAGTTCACACTTATCAATATTAATATTTCCATTCTAATTTCAGGCGTATTCATGGTTTGTATCTCCTTAGAGCTATTTTTTTCTTTGATATTCCCATGTTTCACGTGAAACACCTTTATTATTTCAGTACTGCTTTATTTGCCCCTACTTTCCCTTTTAAGGCTTTTCAGCTTCGTAATGTAAAATCATATTGCCCTTCCTCAGAAAAGCCGATGTAGGGAATTTTGTGAGGTGGTATTTATCGGGAGTTTTTACTTATACTGTCTATAATGTTTATTATTCTGTCAAGCTCGTCCGGTGAATAATATTCGATCAGTATTTTACCATTCTTCTTATTATTCATTATCCTGACCTTTGTACCGAACACCTCTCTGAATTTTTCTTCAATAGCCTGATACTCCGGATCAGTTTCTTTTACCTTCTTTGGTTTTTTAGGGTTTGATAATTGCTTTGCCAGCAGCTCGGTCTCTCTTACACTTAATTCCTTCCTTATTATCTCCTCCAGCGCTTTTTGCTGCATTTCATTACTTTCAATTGACAAAAGAGCTCTGGCATGTCCGCTGCTGATCTCGCCGGAAATGAGTCTGGACTTTATTTTGTCCGGCAGCGAAAGTAATCTCAATGAATTTGTTATGGCTGGTCTGCTTCTTCCGACAGTCTGGGATACCTCTTCCTGGGTCATCCCAAATTCAGATATCAGTCTCTCGTAGGCCTCTGCCTCTTCTACAGGATTAAGATCCTCTCTTTGAATATTTTCTATCAAAGCGATCTCCATCACCTGTCTGCTTGACAGCTCCCTTATGATGACCGGAACTGTCAGAAGGCCTGCCAGTCTGGCTGCTCTCCATCTCCTCTCTCCAGCCACGAGCTTGTATCCATTGCCTTGACGATGGACTATCAATGGCTGTACAACTCCATGCTGCTTTATCGATTCAGCCAGCTTTGCCAATTTCTCATCGCTGAAGCTTTTACGCGGCTGTTCTATATTTGGCTCGATTTCATTTATTCTTACCTCTCTGATACCATCATCATCGATTTCCGCAGATGAGATCAGTGCACCCAGTCCTTTTCCCAAACCCTTTTTCATATTATCTTCTGGCCTCCTTGGAATATTCTATGACCTCCTGGGCAAGATCCAGATAACACTCCGCTCCCTTTGACTTCGCATCATACAAAATGATTGGAAGTCCGAAGCTCGGAGCCTCGCTCAGGCGTACATTCCTTGGTATTACAGTCCTGTATACCTTGTTTCTGAAATGCTTTTTAACATCCTCGACCACCTGTATGGAAAGATTGGTCCTGGCATCAAACATTGTCAGCACAACACCCTCCACATCCAAAGCAGGATTCAGGTGTCTTTGCACAAGCTTTACCGTATTCATCAATTGACTCAAACCCTCCAGTGCATAATACTCACACTGTATCGGAACGAGGATCGTATCTGCCGCAGTCAGAGCATTCAATGTAAGCAATCCCAAGGATGGCGGGCAATCTATCAGTATAAAATCATATTTGTCCCTTATTTCATCTATTGCCACCTTCATCCTTGTCTCCCTTGATATCACAGAAACAAGCTCAACCTCCGCCCCCACAAGCTGTATGTTGGAAGGACATATGTAAAGACCGTCTATCATTGTTTTTATTAGCGCATTTTCAATATTTTCTTCATTAATTATTACTTCATATATTGATTTGCTGATGTTCCTTTTCTCGATGCCAAGGCCGCTGGTGGTATTTCCCTGCGGATCAACATCTATAATGACCACCCTCTTGCCCTTGTAAGCAAGGCACGAACTGAGATTGACAGCTGTAGTGGTCTTGCCGACCCCGCCCTTCTGATTTGCGATAGCAATTACCTTGGCCAATTATTTCACTCCTAACCTCAAAAGTACTATTGATCTATGTAATTATAACATAAATTTTCATGTTGTAACATAACCCTTTCCGTATATCAATTTTAATGTTTCACGTGAAACATTTCTTTTAAGACGGACCACAGGACAAATCCCGTTCGCTGTAATATCTGCAGTATTTTTGACCTTAACAAGGATGCGATTTTCAACCTTACACTATATTCATTTGATTATATAGAAGGATTTCTGTTCATTTTTTTCAAAAACACATCTTATATAAGATAATTCTTCTATCGTTCTGATTTCCAAAACTAATATTCTATAAATCGGGTAGGAGGCTACTCATTAATTGAGTAGCCGACCTCCCACAGAACCGTACGTACCGTTCGGTATACGGCTCCTCCCAAGTTTACACACGAACAGCAGTTTATAATCGGTTGGGTCAACTACTTTAAACTTGCGGACATGAAGACACTGCTGAAAGAAACTGATAAATGGCTACGGGGACGTATCCGCATGGTCATCTGGAAACAGTGGAAAAGAGTAAGGACGCGATATGCAATGCTCAAGAAGTTGGGCATTAGTATCCCATTCCGTTGCTTCTTGATGTTATTTGGCGTATCTTAGTTTTCATCTTTGCAACGCTTTTGGGATGTACTCGCAGACCCACGTCTTTGTTCTTGTTGATGTAGAACGCATAACCTAAAAATTTGACCTTGCCTACATAGGCTACTTCCGTCTTTTCCCTGTTCAGTTTAAGGAATAATCTCTTTTCTATGAACGGGATTAGATTTTCCAGTGTTCTTTCCGCCGCTCTTTTGCTTTTACAGAAAATGAGCATGTCGTCCGCATAACGGACGAATCTGTGCCCTCTGTGCTCCAGTTCCCAGTCCAGTTCATTCAGAAGAATATTTCCACAAAGAGGACTTAATGGACCTCCTTGAGGCACACCTAATTTCGTTTCTTTAAATCGGCCAACGCGTGTGACAACTCCTGCTCGGAGATATTTATGGATGAGGGATATGACTCTTCCATCTTTTACGCTCCGTGACAGCACCTCTATCAGTTTGCTTTGGTTTACTGTATCAAAGAACTTCTCCAAGTCCATGTCCACGACGTACTTGTATCCGTCGCGGATATTTTCCTGGCATGCCTTTAAAGGCTTCTTCTTGGTCGAAATCCATAGCTACTGTCCGAGAACTGTGGCTCATAGATTGACGTTAAGACCTGGGTTATTGCCTGTTGTATAACTCGGTCTACGGCTGTTGGTATTCCCAACTTTCTCTTTTTCTTCCCGTCTTCTTTGGGTATTTCTACCCGCAGTACGGGCTGGGGACGGTATTTTCCGTCCTTGATGGTCTGCCGGATTTCCTCCCCGTTGTCTTTGAGATATTGTAGAAGATCTTCCACTTGCATCCCATCGACTCCGCCGGCCCCTTTGTTCTTCTTAACCCGCTTGTATGCCTGATTAAGATTATTTGGGGTAAGGATTTTTTCCAGCAGTCCACCTTCGGGTCTGTCGGCATTGGTGATGTTGTTTTCAGTTATCCCGGAACCAGTAAGCGCTCCCGCATATTCTTCGTGTTCCGCACTATCCTTTTGCGGCCAGCCACTGCTCTTACAGTGTTTTCTGCTTTCTTTGTCCCGACTCCCGGTAACATTCATTTACTATCACCTCCAAGGGTTCCGCCCTTCACAGTACCGTCGACTGTACTGCTAGTATGGCTTCATCTGACTCCTCACGATAAATCTTGTTTCAACCGGCTTTCGCAAATACGCTTCCGCCGTCCGTGAGGTCTCCCCGGGTAAGAACGCAGTCCTTCTCTCCATCTACCTATCGCATTTACACAAATTGATTCCATGTAGCTATTGGACTTTGACTTGTTTAGCAGTCTTATCCTCAGTTTGTGCCTGATGCATTTTCTGTTCGTTAGGCCAGAGATTTGCCGCCGCCTTCCTTCACACTCCACCTCGCGGTGGACGCGCTTGGCCTTGGCTATACACTTCCCACTACCGGGCGTGTTCGGGACTTTCACCCGTTAGACTGCGCCCATGCCGGGCGCACTAAAAAGCCAGTATCTACTGTTAGTAAACACTGGCTTTAATACTGGTTTTCCACTATTCGTACGATGCCTCAATTTATATATTTCAACGGATTGACAGGTACCCCGTTCTTTCGGACCTCAAAATGCAAATGTGGTCCGGTAGCTCTGCCCGTCTCACCCACGGTGCCGATCACGTCTCCGCGGGCTACCCTTTGTCCCACCTTGACCTTTATTGTATTATTGTGACCGTAATATGTGGTATAGCCATTTTCATGATCTATGATGACCAGCTTGCCATAATTGCCGCTCCAGCCGGCAAACTTTACCACGCCTCCGTCAGCCGCCTTGTTTGGGGAGCCTTTTGGTGCCGCGATATCTATACCGGAATGCTGTTCGCCCCATCTTGCACCAAACCTTGATGTGATGCTGCCCCTGCTCGGCCAGTTAAACACGCCGTATGCAAGGGTCCTCGGCCTTGGCTTCGTACCCTTCAGCACAATGGCAGCCTTTGGCTCCACCGTAACAACCTCGCTCAATACTCTGGTCTCCTCGGGTATGCCGTTTATACTGATCAACTCAGCTTTCACCGTCTTTTTGCCTTCCACTCCCTCTACCTTTACCTCGGTATTTCCCTTGTAAAGCTCATCAGACTCTTCGTATGAAACATCATAGGGCACACTGTCCTCATATTCCTTTACGATGCTCTGTTTGATATTTATCAAATACCTTGGGACAGAAAGGCTCAGCTCCTGACCGATAGATATCCTGTCTATGTTAAGATCAGGATTGGCTTTTTCAATATCCTTCTGGCGAACACCCAGCTTTTCTGCGATCTCGCTGACAGTATCGCCTTTCTGTACGACATATTTGCGGATCGCCTCATTTTCCTTGGTAATACTGCTGTACACTTCATCAGGATCTGACAGCATATTCAGCTCTCCGCTGGCCACAACTCTTTCTATGATGCTGACATTTTCAGCAAACGTTGTGACAACACCGTCCCCCGCATTTTCCACATAGGGAGCCTTCACTCTTTCGAGTATGCCTTCTGCGGTGGCTTTGTCTCGAAATATTGCTATATCTTTACCATCAACATTGATGACAAATACCTTCGCCTTCAGCGCTACACTTTGCTCCAGTTCTGACAGGGATGCCGGCGAATAAACATTTATGACTCTTTTATTGTCCGGCAGGTAAACCTCCTTGTAGTCGATTTTGTTCGAGATCATTATTTCAGTGCCATAGCGGTTTTCAGCATTTTTTCTGATACTCTCCACCAGATTGCCGAATACCGCCTGGCTTTCTACGATCCCGATGGGTTTGTCATCAAGTAATACTTCAAAAGCCTTCGTTGATCGTATCAGCATTACAACAACTATTACTGTAGTAATAAGAACCATTGGTATCATTAATAGTCTTTTATCAAATTTCTTCATATCTGCTCCGTTATGTATCGTATTTAATCTGCGTAACCTGATCGTGCAAAAAATGACCTTCTACTTTATATCATAGTTACACAGATAAATTATGAACAAATTGTTAAAATTCTAGTCGTTCTATTGATATTCGCTATAAGCATAAGTATATTGATGATTTGCTGTTGGTGAATCCCCGCGCCATTGCCGGTCTGTACGGCAGGCATCATTTTTCATCTCTACGAAGCAGCAACCAGCGGAGCACCCAAAGACCCATGGATATTATCCTGACTACACATATGATCACAAACGAGATTTGAAGGGCTTTTAAATCTCCTCCCAATGTCGTATAGAGTTTTACACCCAGCATGGGCATAAAGGCATTGGAAAGTGAGATGAAAACAGTATATATAGAAATGCTGAGAGTCTTGTTCTTTTCTGGTATGACCTCAAGCAGGCACTGCAAAATATTGAGCGGTATCGTGGCAAATGTCAGATTGAATATGGTATGCAGGATCAAAAATACTGTAGGTCCCATGGATATGGGAATGCTTGTTGCGATTATCATAGCAATGGGGCAGCCAATCAAGCTCAGACCTCCGGGGATTATCCCAAACCTGACCCCCATCCTCTCATTGATCTTGCTCCAAAAGCCCACCGATAGAAATTGGACCAGTGTGCCCCCTATCCCCACATAGCTCAACCAGGCTTCATTCATGCCCAGATAGCGCACCTGGCCGATAAAGTACAGCGTCCAGTCGAGCTGCCAGGCAATATAGAAAAACAACGCGGCTCCAAAAAATCCGAGAAATTTTCTGCTTTTAAATAATCCCGAGACTGCCTTGGCCAGATCCTTCAGTCCGATCACAGTCCTTTCTCCGATACCGGTGCTCTTTATCCTTGAAAGGACAAATATCTGAAGCATCAGCAATATACAGGCCACCCAGAAAAATATCTGATGTATCAATATCTTGGCCTGTGTATCTGCCGCAGATGCCAGCAGTCCTCCGGTGACTATAGATACGACAATACCTGCAAGGAATGTACCTGCAGTCCTTTTTGACAGAACGCGGTTTCTGTGCTCGACAGCTATCACATCGGAAAAATAGGCCTGCCATGATATATTGTACACTGTCAGCGGACATACCGATATGCTCAGCATAATAAGGAAGGCCATGTATCTGTATGCTCCAAACGCCGGTACAAAACCTATGAAAAGATATGCAGCGGCAAGCATCGAGAGCGATATGATCAGCATGCGCCGCTTATTGGGCAGGCGGTCGGTCATAATGGCACCGGGCACAAGAAAAATAAGACCTGCGATCTGGGAGAAGGTGGTCAGCAGACTGATCTGCATATCACTGGCTCCGAGTCTCAGGGCAAACATATTGTTATTATTGTTGACCATATTGTTCACCAGCGTGAACAATATGCCCTCGATGGTAAACAGAAGCATGGCGCTTCCGGCCGGCCCGGCAGAAACGTCGGCGAGTCTTTGGCGGACTGTCCTGAGCGGATTTCTCAATGAAGGAGTCATATAGTCTGTATAATCCTTTCCCCAGCTGAAGTATCAGCTCAATTATACAACGCCTGCAGCTCTGTCGGCAATACACTACGCACATCCGCCCCATATCCCATTTTCCCGCCCAATCCCACCGACTTTTTTGCCACTTCAGCCTCGCTTCCGTCCCATCCCACCGCCTTTTCTGCCGCTTCAGCCTCGCTTCCGCCCCATCCCACCGCCTTTCTGCCGCTTCAGCCTCTCTTTCCCCTGTCCCACCGCCTTTTTACCGCTTCAGCCTCGCTTCCGCCCCATCCCACCGCCTTTTCTGCCGCTTCAGCCTCGCTTTTGCCCCATCCCACCGACTCTTTTGCCACTTCACCCTCGCTTTTGCCCCATCCCACCGCCTTTTCTGCCGCTTCACCCTCGCTTTTGCCCCATCCCACCGCCTTTCTGCCGCTTCAGCCTCGCTTCCGTCCCATCCCACCGCCTTTTTACCGCTTCAGCCTCGCTTCCGCCCCATCCCACCGCCTTTTTTGCCGCTTCAGCCTCTGCATAATTGATGGGCTGTGCAGAAAAGCAGGTAAAGTGTGTATTTCCCACTTGAAAAAGCTGAATTACGGTCAAAATAAGGCCAATAACTAATAATATCTCGATATTACGTAAACAGAGACACCCTTTAGTTGAAAAATGGAACATAAATATTGGGATAGTCTTTATGTCACCCACTATTTCCCAAACCATATGGTTCAACACACATATTTCAGAAAATATTGTACAAACACACGTCAGTAGTGCCACCCAACCATAATCCACCCATCACTTACCACAGCCCTGGCACAAACCAGTTCAACTCAGCCACCATCCTACCACATCCCAGCCATCACCCAACTACCACCCAGCTTCAACCCAATCACAGCCCTGTCTCCAACCAACCATCACCCATCCTACCACATCCCAGCCATCACCCAACTACCACCCA
>JAAYPO010000088.1 GCA_012519745.1 Clostridiaceae bacterium
CCTTGGCTATACACTTCCCACTACCGGGCGTGTTCGGGACTTTCACCCGTTAGACTGCGCCCATGCCGGGCGCACTAAAACTTCAGGCAGGAAGTCTTATATCTTCCTGCCTGACAATTGCAGTCTCTTATGCTTCTTTATAAATATTCCATAAATGTTTCACGTGAAACATTACTCATTTATCCTTTATATATCCAGATTCGTTACATACCTTGCATTCTCTTGTATGAACTCTTTTCTTGGTTCAACCTTGTCCCCCATAAGTACTGTAAAAATATTGTCCGCTGCTACGGCATCCTCAAGCTCTACTCTCAGCATGGTTCTTGTTTCCGGATTCATTGTAGTTTCCCAAAGCTGATCAGAACTCATTTCACCAAGACCCTTGTATCTTTGGATATCATAGTCTTCCTTCTTCCAGTTCTTCTCCATCTGGATCTTCTCTATTTCTCTTTCGTTATATGCATAATACTCTTCCTTCCCCTTATATACCTTGTAAAGGGGAGGCCTTGCTATATAAACATGTCCTTGTTCAACAAGGGGTTTCATATATCTAAAGAAGAATGTCAGCAACAAAGTCCTGATATGGGATCCGTCAACATCTGCATCTGCCATAATTATTACTTTGTCATATCTCAGCTTCGTTAAATCAAATTCCTCTCCGATACCGGCTCCGAGAGCAGTTATTACCGGGGTAAGCTTTTCATTGCTATATACTTTATCTATCCTGGACTTTTCTACATTCAGCATCTTTCCCCACAGCGGAAGAATAGCCTGAAATCTTCTGTCACGGCCCTGCTTTGCCGATCCTCCTGCCGAATCACCCTCCACTATATATATTTCACATAATGATGGATCTCTTTCGGAGCAGTCTGCTAGTTTTCCGGGTAAAGTCGTGAACTCCAGTGCAGTTTTCCTTCTGGTCAGTTCTCTTGCCTTTCTTGCAGCTTCCCTTGCTCTTGCAGCTGTCAGACATCTGTCCAGAATTATTTTTGATACTGAAGGATTTTCCTCAAGATAGTATACCAGCTTTTCTGTCACAACACTTTCAACCAAGCCTCTTATCTCACTGTTTCCCAGCTTTGTTTTTGTCTGCCCTTCAAACTGGGGATCCAGCAGCTTTACACTTACAATAGCTGTCATGCCTTCCCTTATATCCTCACCCATGAGGTTTTTCTCATTTTCCTTTATCATATTGTATTTTCTGGCATAGTCATTGATGACCTTTGTGATAGCAGCTTTAAATCCGGTCAGGTGTGTACCGCCCTCAGTTGTGGCAATATTATTTGCATATGAAAATATGTTTTCAACATAACGATCGTTATACTGAAGTGCTATTTCACAAAAAGAACCGTCTTTTTCACCTTCTATATATATAGGCAGGTCATGCAGAACTTCCTTGTCTTTATTTATATATTCTACGAATGAAACTATACCGCCTTCATAGTGAAGGTCTTTCTCGACCCGCTCTTCTCTTCTTTCATCAACAAGACGTATATGTATGCCTTTATTGAGGAAGGCCATTTCGCGATATCTTACAAGCAATGCATCAAAATCAAACTCTATCTCTTCAAATATCTCCGGATCAGGTTTGAAATGTGTCTTTGTGCCTGTATAATCTGCCTCTCCTATTATTTCAAGAGGAGTGACAGTTTTTCCTCTCTCATACCGCTGACGGTATATCTTGCCCTCTCTTGCAACCCTTACCTCAAGAAATTCTGACAAGGCATTTACAACAGAGGCTCCTACTCCATGGAGTCCGCCTGATACAGTATATGCTCCGCCTCCGAATTTTCCTCCTGCATGAAGTACCGTATGGACTACCTCTACTGTGGGGATACCCATCTTTGGATGTATTCCAACGGGTATACCGCTTCCATTATCTACTACAGTAACAGAATTATCTTTCTCAATGGTTATTTCGATTTTGTCACATCTTCCTGCCAGTGCCTCATCTATACTGTTTGCGACAATCTCATACACCAGATGATACAGTCCTCTTAACGATGTGCTTCCAATATACATACCCGGTCTTTTTCTGACTGCTTCTAATCCTTCCAGTACCTGTATCTGATTTTCATCATACCTAATGTGATTCTCACCTATATTGCCTTCCATATTTTCCTCCTGCATTTTATCTGCTTGTTTTTCTGCTTTTTAAGTTATATCATCAATAAAACCGCATCGTTTCTGCAGCGTTACCGACGAAATGGGAGAAAGGTATATTTTGCTCTTCTTATCCTCTTCCGTTATCACAAAAGATCTGGGGAGATCCTCTGACACTGCCTCTATAAAACCTTCCTCTTCAGCAGTCTTTAAAAATTCCCTGCTGTCCCTGGACAAAGTGGTAGTTTCTATGTCCAATATAGCTATTACATTTCTCAAAGGGATCACTACATCTGATCCTATATGTAAAAACATTGCCTTCCTCCTGCAATATTATCTGCCACTTTTATATTCTATCTTAAATAGCTATTCTGTGCAAATAATTACCTCTGTTATTATTCCCCTTTTATTTTTCCTTGCTTTACGATAAAGAATTTAGCATTCTCAGTGCTTCTTGTGAAGAACCTTTTTTCAGTACTGGTAATGAATGCCTGTATTCCTTCTATATTATCAAGCAGATATTCCTTTCGTCTGTCATCCAGCTCTGATAAAACATCATCCAGCAGCAGCACGGGAGATTCCTCTGTCTCTTCCTTCATCAGATCTATTTCCGCCAGCTTCATTGAAAGCACTGAGGTCCTTTGCTGGCCTTGTGAGGCGTAGATTTTTGTGCTTTCGCCATTTAGAGTTATATCTATATCATCTCTGTGGGGACCAATGGATGTGGATCCCCTCAGCAGCTCCTTTTGCCTGTTCTTTTTTATGTTTTTTATGAATTCCTCTTCCAGATCATCTCCATCTTGAATCTCCTGCCATTCAAAGGATGGAGAATAGTTGAGCTTGAGTGATTCTTCATTGTTTGTCAGCCTCGAATGACGCAGACCTGACAAAGTGTCAAGTCTGGATAGAAATAGCTTTCTGGATCTCATAATGCGGCTCCCGGTCTTTGCCAGATGATGATCCCAAACCTCTAATGTATCTGCCAGTTTTTTATCTGTACTTATATTCTTCAGCAGATTGTTTCTTTGGAACAATATTTTTGCATACTGCTGCAGATCATAAAAATATGATGGTCTTAGCTGGCTGAGGGTCATATCCATAAAACGTCTTCTTTCTGCAGGACCCTGCTTTATCATCAGCAGATCCTCCGGAGAAAACATGACCGCATTCAAATGACCCATCAACCCTCCAATTTTCTTCAGTGGTATTTCATTTATTGATATCTTTTTTCTCTCATCGCTGCTGTAGAGTACATGTATTTCCTCATCTGCATTCTCTTTTGAATATTTGAGGAGGATCTCAAAAAAACCGCTCCCATATTTAAGAAGTTCGCTATCTCTTGAGGTTCTGTGAGATCTTCCCGTTGCACATAAAAAAATGGATTCTATAACATTTGTTTTACCTTGGGCATTATTTCCATAAATAATATTATATGTATCTGAAAATTCAATTTCAGCATTATCATAATTTCTGTAATTCTTCAGCTTTAATGTCTCTATTCGCAAAAAATTACTCCTTCTCAATATATTGCATTCATTTGGTCCGGAGCCTACTCAATTACATATTTCTTACCTCCGAACTCTACAGTATCTGCCGGCCTGAGCTTTTTTCCTCTTTGAAGTTCAATGCTTCCGTTCACCTTGACTGCTCCGTCCAATATCATATGCTTAGCGTCAGAACCGCTACCCACTATTCCTGCCAGCTTCATCATCTGTTCAAGCTTGATATATTCACTAGTTATCTTTACCTTTTCCAATATTACTGCCTTCCTTCAAATAAAATTCTAATCATCTTCCACAAAGTTTCTATTTTCTGATAGGAAGTATCAAATATGCAAAGTCATTGCCCTGCATTGGTTTTATAGTACATGGTCCTATATTTGTGGTGAAGAAGATGTCTACCATTTCATTATCTATTACCCTCAGCGCTTCTATGAAATACCTGTGGTTGAATGATATATCCAGCTTCTTGCCTTCCATTTCGGCCCGGATCTCCTCTCTGACATTGCCCGCTTCAGTATTTGCTGTTATTATTACCAGATCATCTGATATATCAAGCTTCACAGGATATCGTCTTTCTTCATTTGTAATGACCAGTGAAGCCCTCTCAAAGCATGCCAGCAGATCCTTTGTATTTACCGTTATCTTTGTTTCATGCTCACTTGGTATTATTCCCATATAATTGAGATATTCTCCCTCAAGGAGCCTTGATGTCATTATGCAGTTCCCCATATCGAACAAGATTTGGTTTCCTGCAGCATATATGTATATATCCTCATCTACAGGCTGTATTATTTTAGCTATTTCATTTAGTGTCTTTCCCGGTATTACAAGACTTCTATCTATACCTTCCGCGGTATTTTCAGAAAAAAAACATCTCATTGCAAGTCTGTAGCCATCTATCGATACAATAGTGAGCTTTCCAGACTTATATTCAAAAAGAGATCCCGTCAGAATGGGTCTGTTTTCATCTATACTGACGGCAAAAATAGTTTGCTTAATCATATCCTTTAGTATCTTTTTACTGATCCTGATGCCTTCTTCTTTTTCTATAGAAGGCAGGGACGGAAAGCCTTCTGAGGATATTCCCTTTATTTCAAATAAAGAGTTCTCACATTCTATTATTACCGAATCATTTTCTTTCACTTCTATCAAAACCTCTGAGTCAGGAAGTCTTCTTACAATGTCACCGAACATTTTAGAATTGAGCACAATGGAGCCGGGTCTCTTTATGTCCGCATCAACATAGCACTCGATGCCTATTTCAAGATCGTTTCCTGTCATCTTGATCCTTTCGTCAGCTTCGATTAGTATGCCTTCCAGTATTGGCAGTGTGGTTTTGGTAGATACCGCCTTTTGAACTATGTTGATTCCATCAAGTAAATTTTCTTTTGAGCATATTATCTTCATCTGTCAACCTCCGAAACAATTATTTATATATAATATAATAGAAATAAAAACAGTAATAATAGTAAGTGCTGTTGATAGGGTGTATAACTATCTCCAGGCCTTGCAGCAACCATGTTTGGGGTGTTGATACTTTTGTTGATTGTTTGTTGCCTTTTTTCGAGTTATCCAACCTAAATAAAATATCAACAAATAACTAACATATCATTTCTCCCCATATCAACATTTTTTGGGGATAATCTATTTACCCGTCACATTTCGTTTCAGTTCCTCAACAGTACGTTTTGTTTCCTGATTCATCTGGATATCACCCTCGATCTTTTGTATGGCATGTATAACAGTAGTATGATCCCTGCCTCCGAAGTCTTCTCCTATCTTAGGAAGAGAGAGTCCCATTATGTCTCTGCATAGATACATTGCTATCTGCCTGGGATATGATATGTTTCTGTTCCTTTTCTGAGAAAGGAATTCCTCAGGCCTTAGATCAAAGTACCTGGAGACAGTTTCAATAATAAGCTTTGTATCTATGACCCTGTTGTTTGAAGCTGCAAGGATCTCCTTTAGTGCTTCTGCACAAAGATCCACTGATACTTCAGTCTCTGTCAGAGATGAATAAGCTATCACTCTGTTCAGGGCTCCTTCGAGTTCTCTGATGTTTGATATCACCTTATCAGCAATGAAGGTGAGCACCTCATCTGGTATAACTATATTTTCAAGTTGGGCCTTTTTTCTCAATATGGCTATACGTGTCTCCAGATCAGGGGATTGAATATCCGCAGTAAGGCCCCACTCAAACCTTGAGCGAAGTCGGTCCTCCAATGTTGTTATTTCCTTTGGCGGACGATCGCTTGAAATAATGATTTGCTTATTGGCTTCATACAAAGCGTTGAAGGTATGGAAAAACTCCTCCTGTGTCCTTTCCTTTCCTCCTATGAATTGGATATCATCTATCAGCAGAACATCTATATTTCTGTATCTGCTTCTGAATTCTTCATTTCTGTCATCTTTGATAGCATTTATCAGCTCATTTGTAAACTTTTCCGAGGATACATACAATACCTTCGACGCAGGGTTCTGCGTAAGTATGTAATGGCCTATTGCATGCATAAGATGGGTTTTTCCAAGACCGACGCCTCCATATAGAAAAAGAGGATTGTATGCCTGAGCAGGCGCTTCGGCGACTGCAACAGATGCGGCATGGGCAAGCCTGTTTCCGTTTCCTATTACAAAGGTATCGAAGGTATATTTAGGATTTAAAATTGAATTATATAGGTCATCACTTCCCTGCTGATCTGCATTTTGGGTGATCTTGTTCTGTGACTCCTGTGACGGGAGTGATGCTATAAGCTTATATTCTTTAGATGTCAGGTGGGTTATAGCATTTGAAATCAGCGGAATATATCTTGACTCCAGTATACCCTTGTTAAACTCTGTTGGTACCACCAGTTCTATAGTACTTGAATTGACAGAAATGGGTTCGATGGTTTTTATCCAGGTATTGTAACTGATTTCTGTCAACTCGTTTTTCAACAGATCGAGAACTCTGGGCCACAGACTGGATATAGGCATGTTCATGATGTTTCCTCCACAAGGTTAGTAATTATCGATATTAAAGCTAACAGTTAATGAATTGATACATAACCGTTCAAGATTTTCAGATGCTTGTTTTCTTCTGTATTGGCTGCTCACTTAAGTAATAATAAATATATCAAACTTAAGGGTAATATTCAATTAAAAAATGGGCAGTTATCCACAATTAGAGTAAAAAATCTTCATTTATCCACAGCCTGTTGCATCGGAATAGTTTATTGAGAAAAAGATGTTGAAATGCCTTCATTATAATATAAAGAAGATTTGAAGAGAGCCGGTTGTTATTTTACATAAAGCTGTGATCAAGGATCGACCTGTGGAAAGCTCAGGGAGTTAAAAGGAAATAGTAAAGAGTTTCTTGACATATAAGAATATTTTAATATATAATTGGCGTGATGTCTTTTTATTTAAGGACGTCATGATATCAGAATACTGTTTAAATCAATAAATAACAGCAAATACTTATAGGTAATAGCGATAGCTTACCTGCAGCAAGGAACGGGGGTGTTACTGTGTTAAGGACATATCAGCCTAAGAAAAGGCAGAGAAGCGTTGAACATGGCTTCAGAAAAAGAATGAGTACCAGCAACGGAAGAAAGGTTTTGAAAAGACGCAGGCTAAAGGGAAGAAAAGTGCTTTCAGCGTAAGACCGCATAAGTGTGGTCTTTTTCTTTCATTGACAGTTGGCGCTGCAAATGTTCTCAGCCGGCGACGAGGGAAAAATGAAAAAAACGATACCATTAAAGAAAAATTACGAGTTTGCTCGTATTTATAATAAAGGCAGGTTCTTTCCGGGAAAATATATGGTAATATACGTTTTGGGGAAAAGAGCGGGGTCGAACAGGCTTGGTATCACAGCCAGTAAAAAGGTCGGCGGGAGCGTTAGGCGCAACAGAGTGAAGAGGCTGATCAGGGAGAATTACAGATATTATGAGGAGTATATCCCTGACGGACTCGATATTGTTTTTGCAGTGAGAAAAGTCGATACGGAATATGGATTTGCAGAAATCCGGAAGGAAATGAAGTTCCTTTTGAAAAAGGTGCGGGCTTTTGACAAGAAGAAATGGGAAGGGTAGAAAAATTCTGATAGCGATAATACGTTTTTACCAGAAATATCTTTCGCCTCTTAAGGCACAGAGAAGCTGCAGGTTTTATCCCACATGCTCCCAATATGCCATTGACGCACTTAAAAGGTACGGAGCGCTAAAAGGGAGCTGGCTGGCGGTGAAGCGCCTGCTGAAGTGCCATCCCTTCCATCCCGGAGGCTATGACCCTGTAAAATAGCCGGGTTGGAGAGAGTTAATTAACAGAAGGGAAATATTTATATGCTTGATCCTATTGCAAAGGTACTTGGAGTCGTTCTTAAATTCATATACGATAATGCATTTCAAAATTACGGCCTGGCAATCATTATTTTTACTATTCTTGTAAGACTGGCGATGCTTCCTCTTACTCTCAAACAACAAAAGTCATCGGCAAAGATGCAGGAGATACAGCCCTTATTGAACGATCTGCAGAAGAGATACAAGGATGACAAGGAAAAGCTCAATCAGGAAATGATGAAGCTTTACCAGGAGCACAATTACAATCCTGCAAGCGGCTGTCTGCCGCTATTGATCCAAATGCCAATATTGCTTACATTGTACTGGGTGATTGCCCAGCCTCTGAAATTCATGCTCGGCAAGACTGAAGAAGCCAGGACAGCTATTATTAATGTAGCAGCAAAGGCTCAGGTGGCTATCAATGCTTTATTGAATGACCCTAAAATACCGACAACTGTTGAGGATGTTGTAAAGTCATGGGGAACGTATAGTGAAATAAAGGCTCTAAATTACTTTAATGAAAATCCGGAAGCACTGTCACAGGTCACAGGATTTTTAGACAAGACGGAGTTGATCGATTTTAAGAGCTTCCTGGGACTGCATCTTGGAGAAATAGCAAATCCAACGGCGCTTTTTTCAGATTTTCAAAACACCTGGAAAATACAGCTGCCGATATTGATATTAGTCCTGCTGGCTACAGTTACGACCTATTTGTCAAGCAAACTGGCCATGCCCAAAACAACGACCCAGCAAAGCGGTGCGGCAGGCTGTTCTACCAATTCTATGCTTTACATGGGTCCTGTAATGACATTGATGTTTTCATTCCGGCTTCCGGCAGGTGTTATCCTTTACTGGATGGCCGGTTATGTGTTTGCTATATTCCAGCAGTTGTACCTCAATAAGCAAAGAGACAAGGCGGCCGCGCTGAGAGAGGCGGCTGAGAAGGAAAAAGCAGCAAGGGCCGCAGAAGAGAATGCACAAAAGGAAGAAGAGAACGGTACGATAGAGGGCGAAACACAGAAGGCTGATAAACAGCTTCCGTCCGGTGGCAGCAAGAGCAGCGGCAAAGGTGGCAGTAAAGGCGGCAGCAAGGGCAAGGGGAAGAAGGGCGGAAGTAAAAAAGGCGGAAAGAAAAAGTAGGGATGAGATCGTGTTGAGTTGAAATCAATAGCGGATGAAAGGGAGGCTGCTGATATAGATGGGAAAAGTTTTAGAAATGACAGGAAAGACCGTAGAGGAGGCTGTAAACTCAGCCTTGGAGGAGTTGGGCGCTGATAGGGAATCGGTTGATGTGGAAGTGATCGATGAGGGAGCCAAGGGATTATTCGGAATTGGAAGCAAGTCGGCCAAGGTCAGAGTGACTCTCATAGAAAGTCAGACTGAGGATGGGGTCCAGTTCCTCAGCAGTGTTTTTGAGAAAATGAAGGTTGAAGTAGATATTGATAAGATCGAGGACGAGGAATCGATACAGCTCAAGGTCACAGGCCGGGACAGCGGGATCATCATCGGCAGACGAGGCGAGACGCTGGATGCACTGCAGTATCTCACAAGTCTGGTAGTAAACAGAAAAAATGAAAATTACAAAAGAGTCACGATAGATATTGAAAATTACAGAAAAAAAAGAGAGGAAACCTTGATAAAGCTGGCAGAGAGGCTGGCGGAAAGAGTTATCAAATACCGCAGGAACGTTTCTCTGGAGCCGATGAATCCCTATGAAAGAAGGATCATTCATTCCACTCTTCAAAACAACGATTACGTAGAGACGTACAGTGTAGGTGAGGACCCGAACAGGAAGGTAGTAATAACGCTGAGGCAGGGCGGCGGCAGAAAATAATAGCGACAGGACGGGGGTCAGGCTTGCGAAATTCCTTTATTCTTAATAAGGGAATTACACAAGCCTGACCCCCTTTGGGTTAATATGATGTTTAACGGCAAGGGAAGTTTTGGTGATTTTGATACAATAGCAGCCATATCAACACCATATGGCACCGGCGGCGTGGGGATAGTAAGAATCAGCGGTCCCGGCGCATTTGGGACGGCGGCGCGTATTTTCAAGGGCCGGAGGGATATAAAGGAGATAAAGAGTCATACGGTATCCCATGGAAAAATAGTCGATCCGGCTGACGACAGGATCATCGATGACGTGCTTCTTACAAAGATGGATGGACCCCATACATTTACCGGGGAGGATGTTATAGAGATAAACTGTCATGGGGGGATAGTGGTACTTAAAAATGTCCTGTCTCTGGTACTGAGGCAGGGTGTACGGGCTGCCGGGCCTGGGGAGTTCACCAGGAGAGCTTTTATAAACGGGCGTATGGATCTGGCACAGGCTGAAGCTGTGATCGATCTGATCAACGCTAAAACCGACGAAGGTTCAAGAGCAGCCGCAGCTCAGCTGGAGGGAAGGCTCAGCGAAAGGATAGCAAGTGCCCGAAAAAGTCTCATACAGCTTATTGCGCGGATCGAGGCAGTAGTGGAATATCCCGAGCATGATATTGAAGATATAACCGGAGATATCGTATATGAGGGAGTATTGAAAATAAGGGATGAGCTGCAAGAAATATCAGAGGGCTTTGAAAGAGGAAGGCTGCTTCGAGAGGGTATAACAGCAGCGATCATAGGGAAGCCCAATGCCGGAAAGTCCTCGCTTCTGAATGTCCTGGCGGGGAGCAGCAGAGCCATCGTTACCGATATACCCGGAACGACAAGGGATATAATTGAGGAGTACATAAATATAAAAGGTATACCCGTGAGATTTCTGGATACTGCAGGGATCAGACAAACTCAGGATCCCGTAGAATCAATAGGAGTGGAAAGGGCACGCGGTGCCGCATTGTCTGCAGACCTGGTCATTATTGTGCTGGATGGACAGACAGGGCTACTTCCGGAGGATCTGGACATTATCAGGGAAACGGCAGAAAAGAAGAGGATAGTTTTAATAAATAAAACGGATGTGGCAGACGAGGAAAGAGTACAGACCATGAAGAAACGTCTCAGAGAGTCAGGGGACCCGCCGGTTGTTGTCACGTCAATGGTAGAGGGTACAGGTGTGGATGAGTTGGCGGAGACCATCGAAAGGCTTTTTGTCAGCGGAGATATTGGTCTGAATAATGAAGTCATCATAACTAATGTCAGACACAAGCAGCTCATCGATGAGGCCATATCCAGCCTTGAAGAAGCGGAAGCGGCACACACAGGGGGACTTCCTCTGGATTTTGCCACCATCGATATCAAGCAAAGTGCGGAGTTTCTTGGACAGATCACAGGCGAGTCAGTCACTGAAGAGGTAGTGAATGAGATATTCTCGCAGTTTTGCATAGGAAAGTGATCAGCTGGTATGGTCAGAAGACAGGAGAATTTATACGGCGGCTAAGAGGGAGGTTATATGGAGTATAGTGCAGGGAACGTTGACATAGCAGTGGTAGGAGCAGGACATGCCGGGTGTGAGGCCGCGTTGGCTGCAGCCAGGCTTGGGATGAAAACGCTGCTGTTCAGCATGAATCTTGACAGTATAGCAAATATGCCTTGCAATCCAAATATAGGTGGTACTGGCAAAGGACATCTGGTGCGTGAAATCGATGCACTTGGAGGAGAAATGGCTAAGTGCGCCGATAAAACATTGATCCAGTCCAAAACTCTCAATTCGGCAAAAGGACCTGCCGTCTACTCGCTCAGGGCGCAGGTCGACCGCAGATGGTACCAGGCGGAGATGAAGAATACCCTTGAGTGCCAGGACAATCTGTTCATAAAGCAGGCTGAGGTGGTAGAGATCATTACCGGTGACAGCTGCCGGGTAACCGGGGTGAAGACACATACCGGTGCTGTATATAGCTGCAAAGCAGTGATACTTACCACAGGAACATATCTGAAAGGGAAGATACATGTCGGTGATATCAGCTATAGCGGCGGTCCGGACGGTCTTTTCCCTGCAGACAGGTTATCCGACAGCCTCCGGGAGAAGGGTATTGAATTATTGCGCTTTAAAACAGGGACACCTGCCCGGCTGAACGGGAGAAGCATCGATTTATCCAAATTGACCGAGCAGCCTGGTGACGAAGTCATTGTCCCTTTTTCATTTGAAAACCATGTCATCGAAAGGGAGCAGATATCATGCTGGCTGACATATACCAATAGCACCACTCATGAGATAATCAGATCCAATTTACACCGTTCACCCTTGTACGGAGGTATGATAGAAGGGATAGGTCCAAGGTACTGTCCCTCAGTTGAGGACAAGATTGTCCGGTTTGCAGACAAAGAGCATCATCAGGTGTTTGTTGAGCCTATGGGACTTGGCACGCAGGAAGTCTACCTCCAGGGAATGTCCAGCAGTCTGCCGGAGGATGTTCAGACTGAGATGATAAGGAGTTTGCCCGGACTTGAAAATGCCCACATTATGAGAAGCGGATATGCTATAGAATATGATTGCATCGATCCGATCCAGCTGAAATTGAGCCTTGAATCAAAAAAAATACCCGGACTGTTCTCAGCCGGGCAGATAAACGGAAGCTCAGGCTATGAGGAAGCTGCGGCCCAGGGACTGATAGCAGGGATAAACGCCGTAAATATGATAAGGGGAAGGGAACCTCTCATCCTTGACAGATCACAGGCATATATAGGAGTACTTATTGACGACCTGGTCACAAAGGGTACTTCAGAGCCCTACAGGATCATGACATCCCGTTCCGAATATAGGCTGCTGCTCAGACAGGACAACGCAGACCTGAGACTGACCCCAAAGGGCTATGAAGCAGGACTGATCTCAGAAGAAAGATATAAGCGGTTCCTTGATAAAAAGGACAAAATAGAAGAGGAAATTGAACGGCTAAGGAATACATATCTGCCGCCGTCTGAAGAAGTCAATGCATTGCTGACATCGCTGGGCAGCACAAATATAAGATCCGGTATCAGCATAGCAGAACTGCTCAGACGTCCGGAAATCACATACAGGGCATTGGAGGCAGTCGATGTCGACAGACCCGGGCACCTTAGGCGGGACGATCGGCGGAAATATGATCCTGTAGCAGAGCAGGTCGAGATTTCCGTCAAATATGAAGGATATATAAAACGGCAGATGATACAGGTCGAGCAATACAGGAAAATGGAAAGGAAGCATATTCCTGAAAACATTGATTATTCTGCAATACACGGGCTCAGACTTGAAGCACGCCAGAAGCTGGCGAAGCAGAGGCCTGTGTCAGTAGGCCAGGCGTCGCGAATATCAGGAGTGTCTCCTGCGGATATCTCAGTACTTCTCATATATTTGAGCAGCAGGCCGGAATGTGCTGATGACTGAGGCAGCAAGGATATTTTTGTTTGATGGTTGAGGTGAGAAAATGGATGCTGGACTTGAAGCGTATCTGAAGAACGGGGCCGCCGGATTCGGCGCAGATCTGGATATGGATATGATCCGGTCATTGTTCGAATACAAGGGGTTGTTGCTGGATTGGAATGAAAAAATGAACCTGACGGCTATAAAGGATGATAAAGAGATCCTTTCAAAGCATTTTGTGGATTCTCTGAGCATTGTTCCATGCCTAAAGGGGATCGGGAACCTTATAGATGTGGGGACCGGAGCCGGGTTTCCGGGGATCCCGATAAAGATCGCTATTCCGGAGCTTGATGTGGTACTGCTGGATTCCCTTGAAAAGAGGGTGGGCTTTCTTAATGCCGTGATATCCGGTCTGGGTCTCGAGGGGATAAAAGCCGTCCATAAAAGGGCAGAAGATGCGGGTATGTCTTCAGTATTCAGGGAGAAATTCGATGCGGCAACAGCAAGGGCGGTAGCAGCTCTGCCGGTCCTGCTGGAATACTGCCTTCCTTTTGTAAGGACCGGCGGTGTTTTTATTGCAATGAAGGGCAGCAGCGCCCAAGAGATATCCATGTCGGGGAAGGCACTTGAAATACTCGGCGGAGAAATAGATGAAGTAAAAGAGTTTACTTTGCCGGATACTGACATAAAGAGGAGTATTGTCATTGTGAGAAAATTACGACATACGCCGACAAAATATCCTAGGAAAGCAGGTAAACCGTCAAAAGAGCCGTTGGTATAAGCTGATTTGTGTAGGAATTGATAATATTGAGGCGAACGATTTCTATAACAAAAAAAAGGAAAACAAAAAAGGTGCGGCGAATATTATTTCACGTAAGCACAAGGAAATAAATGTAAATACGTGGAGTAAATATGCCGCAAGGCATATGGTACAACACTTTTTAGAAAAGGATGGTGCTGTATGCTGGAGAATAAGATCCAATGCCTAAAGCAGGACAAAAAAAGTGATCTGAAGAATATCACATATCTCAGTATCGATTCAGTCAGACCAAACCCGTACCAGCCGCGAAAGCAGTTCGGCAAGGGCGCTCTTGAAGAGCTCTGTGAGTCCATTCAGCAGTATGGTGTCATTCAGCCCATAAATGTCAGAAAGATAACCAACAACAATTATGAGCTCGTTGCGGGGGAGAGAAGACTGCGGGCTGCGATCATGGCCGGATTGAAGGAGATACCCGCCATCATCATAAATATCAATGACAATGACTCAGCCGTACTGGCCCTTATTGAAAACCTTCAGCGGGAGGATCTCAATTATCTGGAGGAGGCCGAGGGATACAACAACCTTATCAATGAGCATGGGTTTACACAGGAAGAGCTTGCTCAGAAGATAGGAAAGAGCCAGTCGACCGTAGCCAATAAAATACGGCTGCTTCGTTTATCTCCTCTCGTAAAAAAGATACTGTCGGACAACAACCTCACAGAAAGGCACGCCAGAGCGCTGCTGAAGCTGCACGATGAACAGCTCCAGTTAAAGGTGCTAAAGTATGTCTGTGAGAAGGGACTGAATGTAAAAAAGACTGAAGAGCTTGTTGAAAGAGTGATAGATAAATGTCTTGGTCAAAACATTGCAAAGCCTGCGGACAGAAAATTCACCAAGGCAATAAAGGATATTCGGATATTTGTCAATACTATCCGCCAGGCCATAGAGCTGATGAAAAAATCAGGAGTGAATGCAAAGGCGGCGCAGATCGACAGAGGCGAATATATAGAGTTTATTGTGAGAGTACCGAAAGTATAGCAAATGTATGCTCAAATCCATATTTGTGTGGACATGAATATTCTTGATACGTTATGACCCCTGTTTTGAGTGGCTGCTGAAATGGCGGCCCTTTTTTTTGCATATGGAACCATTTGCTTAAGTCCTCTGGTCTTCTCAAAGGTGCATATTAATACGCCGGGCGGTGTTTATCAACTCATCATGTGCTTGAAAAAAGTAGACATACTTTCAAAAGTTTATTAAAATAAAGAAAGTATCTTTAGTACATTTGGTAAAACTTAAAATATGAAATACAGAAAGAGGTATCACTAATGGCGGACACAGAAGGTATGAACGTGCAAAGGGTCATTCCCGTGGATATAGAAACGGAAATGAAAAAATCATTCATTGATTATGCAATGAGCGTAATTATTGACCGTGCTCTGCCGGATGTAAGAGATGGCCTCAAGCCTGTGCACAGAAGGATCCTTTACTCCATGTTCTCACAAGGATTCACACCCGATAAGCCCTATCGTAAGTGCGCCACTACCGTAGGTGACGTTCTGGGTAAATTCCATCCTCACGGGGATGCAGCTGTATATGACAGCCTTGTACGTATGGCACAGGATTTTTCACTGAGGTATCCCCTTATAGACGGGCATGGAAACTTCGGCTCAAGGGACGGGGACCCGCCGGCGGCAATGAGGTATACCGAAGCAAGGCTTTCAAAAATATCTTCGGAGATGCTTGCGGATATCAACAAGGATACAGTGGATTTCAAACCAAATTTTGACGAGCATGAGATGGAACCTGTCGTTTTGCCGTCAAGATTTCCCAACCTGCTGGTTAACGGATCCTCCGGAATAGCTGTTGGTATGGCGACAAATATTCCTCCACACAATCTGACAGAAGTGATCAATGGCATTATAGCTATGATCGATAATCCACAGATAACGATAGAGGAGCTGTCCAGGATCATCAAAGGTCCGGATTTTCCAACTGCCGGGACTATAATAGGAAAGCAGGGAATAAGAGACGCCTTCAGGACAGGCAGAGGAAGGATAGTCATCAGGGCAAAGGCAGAAATAGAGACGATGAGCAACAACAGACAGCGCATCATCGTAAAGGATCTGCCGTATCAGGTCAATAAAGCAAGGCTCATCGAGAAGATAGCCGATCTGGTCAAGGATAAAAGGATAGAGGGAATAGCTGATATAAATGATGAGTCCGACAGAACAGATGCTGTCAGGATCGTCATACTGCTAAAGCGGGACGCAAATGCCAATGTTGTTCTTAACCAGCTGTACAAGAACACACAGATGCAGGATTCTTTCAGTGTCAATATGCTTGCGCTTGTACAGACCAATGAGGGAAAATTCGAGCCTAGAATAATAAACCTCCAAATGGCGTTGGAATACTATCTGAAGCATCAGAAGGAGGTCATTACAAGGCGGACGAAATTCGACCTTGAAAAGGCTGAGGCCAGGGCTCACATTTTGGAAGGTCTGAGGATCGCTATAGACTTTCTGGATGAGGTCATCAGGATAATAAGGGGTTCCAGAACTGAGGCAATCGCCAAGCAGGGTCTTATGGATAGATTCAATCTGACGGAAAGACAGTCCCAGGCAATCGTAGACATGAGATTGGGAAGGCTCACCGGACTTGAAAGGGATAAGCTGGAAACAGAGTATAAAGATATAATGGAAAAAATCCAATACTATAGGAGCGTACTTGCAGATGAAGCCCTTCTCTTTGGCATAATAAAGGATGAGCTCATTGTTATAAGGAACAAATACGGAGATGAGAGAAGGACAGAGATCACGGCAGATCAGGATGACATCGACATCGAAGATCTAATAAAGGAAGAGGAAAGCGTCATCACCCTTACTCATTTCGGATATATCAAAAGACTGCCCTGTGACACATACAAGAGCCAGAGACGCGGCGGCAAGGGTATAACTGCCCTGAGTACAAGGGAGGAGGATTTCGTTGAAAGGCTGTTCATAACCTCCACCCACCACTATATACTCTTTTTCACCAACAAAGGAAGGGTTTACAGGCTCAAGGCATATCAGATACCCGAGGCCGGACGCCAGGCAAAGGGGACTGCCATAGTAAACCTCCTTGAACTTGGCGGTGACGAAAAGATATCTGCGGTCATACCTATTTCGGAATATACCGAGGGAATGTACCTGATAATGGCAACCAGGAATGGTTTTGTGAAAAAGACCGATCTGATGCAGTATGACAACATAAGGAGGGGCGGACTGCTGGCCGTTACACTGAGGGAGAACGATGAATTGATAGATGTGCGTTTGACCGATGGAGAGCAGGATATCATACTTGTTACCAGTGAAGGTATGTCCATCCGGTTCCAGGAAAGCGATGTACGTCCTCTCGGAAGGGTATCACAGGGAGTCAAAGGAATCACTCTCGGGAAAGAGGACTATGTTGTAGGAATGGCCACTTCCAGAACGGACACCACACTCCTGGTCGTGACCAGGAACGGCTTTGGAAAAAGGACCGAGCTGGAAGAGTATAAAACGCAGACAAGAGGAGGAAAGGGTATCCTGACATACAGGGTAACTGAAAAGACGGGAAGCGTTGCCGGGATCAAGCTGGTCAATGAAACCGACGAAATCATGCTGATCAGCTCCGACGGTACTATTATAAGGATGGAAGTGAGCGGTATCAGCATACTTGGGCGCGCGACCCAGGGTGTGACATTGATGCGGACCTCCAGCGGAAATCATGTGGTGAGCATCGCCAGGATAGAGACAGATGATAATGATGATGACGAGCAGCTGTGCAGCAGGGAAGATCCATCACAGGATACTGCGCAGGTCAATGACCCGGAAAGTGATGCAGATCATAGCGGAGAGCAAGAACAATAAAGGGCGGGAGCAGGCGGCCGCCGCTAATCTATATAATGTATGAGGCAAATGGGACCGGTGCTGGCGGAACAGCCCCGGTCCTTGTTTGTGCGCCGCATGCAGGTCGTATTTGGATTTATATCACAACAGGAGCAATATTGATTATGCACAGGTATGTTTGAGCATAAAAAAGAGATTTACGAATAAATCACTCACATAAAGGTTAATGCTAATGGGGGCAGGTTGATGTGGGCATCTTACGGTGTTATAGTATAGAAGCTGTCCCGCGGCAAACGAATTGCCGGACCGCCTGAAAATAAGTAAAAAAAGGTGGTTGACAAAACAAGAACAGCGTGTTAGTATATAAAAGCTGCTCCGACGCGAGCGGCGCCGAAACAAGGCCCTTTGACGGGGCGGCGTGACGGAGATCGGCGATCGATTGAAATCGATTACCGATATATGGACCTTGAAAAGTAAACAGTGAGAGACAATACGTACTTGCAGAGTAAAAACTGCAGGTAACCGCAAATCAGGTAACTGATTTGTCGGGATGTAAAGGAACTCGAAAATTTCTAGAGTGATCTGA
>JAAYPO010000089.1 GCA_012519745.1 Clostridiaceae bacterium
GGATTGTCTTGCAAAAGTCAGGGATGAATATGTCCATGCACAAAACGATGCAAAAAAGGAAGTGAATAGCCTGCCCGGCAATGTACTTGGCACATCTCTTCTCTCTGCCGCCGCAGCAATTGGCGGCGTCGCAGCTGCAAAAATGCTGGGTATAGCCCCTGACAACTGCCAGTATGCCGGAGATCCGGTAAACGTCACCACAGGAAGCTTCTATGTAAACGCCAAAGACCTTGAAATGCCTGACTTATCCGGGTATACCAGAATAGAAAGAAAATACTCATCCATCAATAAGCGTTCCGGGCTGTTGGGCGCCGGTTGGACTTTCGATCTGGACAGCAGACTGTTCATGGACGAAGATACAGTCACGGTACTGTGCCCCGACGGACATACCGAAAGCTACGACAGGGATGGCGGCTCCTGGCGCAATACAAAGGGAGGAAGCCTTGCCTTCACCCTGTCCTATGACGATGAAAAAGCACAATGGATCATGACCGATACCCTGCAGAAGAAAAAGTGCATATACAATGCAGCCGGTCAGCTTGTCGAAATCACCGACAGAAACAATAACCACACCAGTATCGAGTACCAGAATGATAATATATATAAGGTAGAAACTCCATCAAACCATGTCATCCATTTCACCTGCTCGGAGGGAAGGATAACCCGTATCGAGGATGATCTGGGAAGGAAGCTCTGGTACATATATGATGACGGCCTCCTAACAGAGGTCATCGACACCGAAGGCGGCACGACCCGATATGGCTATGACTCCCATGGATACATAAACGAAGTCACCGATCAGAACAACAACACATACATCAAAAACAGATATGACAGTACAGGAAGGGTCATTTATCAGGAATATGCCAATGGCGAGACCTGCTCCATCTCATATGATGACGAAGGCAGGCAGACTATATTCGAATACAATCCCCAAAAACGCAAACAGATATACCAATACAACGAGGACTATCTTGTGACACGGACCGTTTACGTGGACGGCTCCTTTGAAGAATACGGCTATGACCAATACCAGAACAAGACCTCCGTCAGGGACAGAAACGGAAACATCACATCAAGGCAGTATGACATATACGGGAATATCCTGCGCGAGGAACTGCCAAATGGTCTGATAACGGAATTTCGATATGATGAATACCTGAACCCTGTCGAGCGATCCGACAACAACGAAGGCATGAGCCGGTTCACTTATGACGCCAACGGCAATCTCGTCATGCATGAGCGAAAGGTATCTGACGACGACACCTGGCAGACAACGAGATATGAATATGACCGGTATGGCAGGATCACCAGAGTGACCGATCCCATGGGCAACATCAGGAGCTTCTCATATGAAGACGGAGACAAGCTCCTTCCCAACCCTCATGAGATAAAGGACAGTGAAGGCAGCATCTTCAGATATGAGTATGACAGCGTCGGACGGAACACTGCCCTGATAACGGACTTCGGACGTGTGGAATACACACTGGACACCAGGAATCAGGCCATCCGCATCAAGGATGCCCTGGGGAACATCACCCGGAAGGTCTATGACGGAGTCGGAAACCTTGCCCGGCTCATCACTCCTGCCAACTACGATCCGCAGCAGGACAGCGGTGATGCCTATGAATACCGGTACGACCCGATGGATGAGCTGACTGCCGTCATCGATCCCCTCGGGAACGTGATGAAAAACATCCGTGACACCCGTGGCAATATATTAAAGGAAATCAACCCCGCATATTATGATCCGAAAACCGATAACGGCATCGGGATCGAATACGTATACGACCATGACAACAGAAGGATAAAGACCATCTATCCCGACGGAGGCATCGAAAGGTTCTTCTATGACAGCAACGGCAATCTGGTCAGGCACATCACTCCCGAGTACTACGATCATGCCGCCGATGACGGCGAAGGCATGAGCTATACCTACAACAGCATGAACCAGCTGGTCCGGATAAATAATGAGAATGGTGATATCATAAAAACCTTCCATTATGACCTGTACGGAAGGATCATCCGGGAAACCGCAGATAGAAGCACCACTCTGTTCAAATATGACCTTGCCGGCAATCTTATCGAAAAGAGAGAACCAGTTGGACAACCTGATAAAGAGCAGCCAAAAGAGCAAAGTAATGAAAAGGCCTTGTTCCGGGTAACACGCTATGAATACGATCTGAATGGAAACAGAACGAAAGAGTTCCGTGGCAATGAAGCTGTCGGAGAAAACAGCCTGCCTGCCACATGGCATGAGATATCCTTTGCCTATGACAGCATCAACAGGCTCATCAGGGTAAGCGACAAATCAGGCGCCCAGGCGGAATACCGCTACAACTGCCTGAACCGGAAAACATATGAGAGCATACGCATCAACAGCGACACTGCCCGCATAACCCAATACAATTACAATGAGCTGGGAGAGCTGTCCGAGAAGATGGAGATCATAGACGGAAAGGATTTGGCCGGCCATGATAAAGGTACAAGCGTGCGTTCCGTCACCCGGTTCGCCTATGACAAAAACCGCAATATCACCGGTATCCTCTCCCCCAACGGTCATGTTATCAGGCGCGAATATGACAAGGCGAACCGCCTGACAAGGGAGATCCAGGAGGACAGCCGGAACAACATACGCAGGGAATTCGTCTATGAGTATGACCGCGCCGGAAACCTTATCGCGGTGATCAACAGCACCGATCCGCTCAACATGACCCGCAGGGAATTCAAATATGACGCGAAGAACCGGCTTACCCACAAGATAGACGAGCTTGGCGGCATCACCCGGATCTGTTACGACAAAAACAACCGCATCATCAGGCAGATCCTCCCCGAGGGCTATGACAGCGTGACTGACGACGGCATCGGAATGTGCTACAGATACAACCTGGCAGGTCAGGTGACCGAGGTCATAAATCCCCTTGGTCAGACGGTCACAAGCAACAGGTATGACCAAAAAGGTCTGCTGATCGAATCGGCAGATGGACTGGGCAATATTACGCGATTCACATACAACCCCGCAGGACAGATCCTTGACATATACACGCCCAACAGCAGGCTGCAGGGCCATGCCGCACAGAAATACATCTACGATGCAAGAGGAAATATCACCGGCATACAGGACGGCAACGGCAATACCACCTCCCTCCTGCTGGATGACTGGGGCAGGATCATACAGACTACGGCACCTGACGGGACAATAGAGAAATATACCTACGACTATACCGGCAACATCACAAGTACGACCGACGGGAACGGCAATACCATAACATACGCCTACAACAGTCTGAACAAGCTCTCGTCAGTCACAGATCAGCTGGGCAATACGGAAACCTTCTGCTATGATACGGAAGGTAATCTGGCAGAGCATATCGACAGGAACGGCAACAGGGTCATCCTTTCCTTCAACATGGATAGGAACCTGACCATGAGACGGGCATATACAAAGGACAATCAGGAAAGCGTCTGCGAAAGCTTCAGCTACAACCCGGACGGAACACTGAGGACAGCCATATCCAACGGTATGGCCTACAGCTACAGCTATACGCCGGACGGCAGGATTAAGAGCAAGGAAGCCTCAGGCAAAACACTCATCCTCTATGACTATGACAGGAACGGCAGGGTGAAGGAACTTAGAGATATTTCAGGAAAGACGACCAAGTATGTTTATGATCCGGCAAACCGACTTAAGCAGGTATTTGACGAATGTGGCAGCCAATTGGTAGAATATGCATACAACCCTGACAATACAGTGGCATCAAAGCTGTATGGAAACGGCATCCTCACAAGCTATGCCTATGACGGTGACAGAAACCTTACAGAACTGAAGGCAGTGACATCAAAAGGAAACACATTGTCACTGATGAGCTTCAGCTATGACCTGAACGGAAACCTGCTGAAGAAGCAGGAACAGGATCATGTGACACACTACTCCTATGACAGCCTGAACCGGCTGACTAAAGCAGTCTATGACAGCACACAGGAAGCCTACTCCTATGACATGGCCGGAAACAGGATCGAGAAGGTCATCGGCGACACTATAGAGAAATATACCTACAATGCAAAGAACCAGCTGACACAGATATATCGGGACATCGGAACAACAAGCTTCTTCTATGACAACCAGGGCAACCTCACCATGGAGGCCGCTCCCGACGGCGCAAGCACCTTCGGTTATGACGCACTGAATCGCCAGATACAGGCAGTGATGAAAGACGGCAATACACTTGTCAGCAGGTATGACGCAGAAGGGCTTCGGGCAGAGATCGAGGAAAATGAGAAGCTGACGAGATTCCTCTACCACAACGGCAATATCCTTACCGAGCTTGATAAGGACTACACCCCGATAGCTCACTATACCAGAGGCAACAGCCTTGTGGCACAAACACTGTGGAATGCAGGAACCATGGACGGCAAAGAATCCATAAGCGAAGAATCCATAAGCAAAGACACATACTATTACCATCAAGACCGCCAGGGCAGCACGATACATATATCCGATACTCGAGAAAACATACAAAACAGCTACAGATATGATGCCTTTGGACTGTACCTTGAAAACAATGAACAGATCCCTAACAGGATTACCTATACTGGTCAGCAATACGACAGCCTAACCGGCCAGTACTACCTGCGTGCAAGGTATTACAACCCGGTCATCGGCCGTTTCACCCAGGAAGACCCCTATAGGGGCGATGGCCTGAACCTGTATGCCTACGTTGCCAACAACCCCGTGAGCTACTATGACCCCACCGGCTACAGCAAGTGCAGTACAAGCAATAGTTCAGGCAACAATCTGCCGCCATGGGGCTATAACGGTGCCCCACCGGCCGGATGGAGTTCATCTCAAAAAACAACTGAGACTATTGGAACTGCTAACTATATATTTTATTTATCCGAGTGGGAACATGAAGCAAAAGATGATAGAAAAAGGTTAGCAGCTTTCTATGGGGTAGACGAAGAAGAGATAATTTTAAGAGAAATTACTTCAGCCAATCAGTTTATGGCTGATTGGAATTCAATGGGGTCAGTATCAGGAACAAATGTTAATATAGGTACTGTAATAATCAATACTCACGCCAATAAGGACGGGCTGTATTTAGATAATGGAAATGTCATCATTAGTTCAAACGACATTTCAAATCTTGATAGCAAAAGTGTTGGGAGGCTGATAATTTACGGTTGTAATGCAGGTCATCTTGATCATAAAGAAAGTAATCCAGCTGCCGGTTTTGCGAAAAAATTAGATGGTGCTCAGGTTCTTGCCAGCGATGGTACTGTATACGCAGGAAGAAGAATCTTATGTATTGCTGGTTCTTATGCGTATAGTTCAAAAAATGATAAAGCATTTAAAACGCAACTTACAGGAGGCAGTACTCGCAGCAATGACGGATGGATAATATATCAATATAAAGACAACGAAGTTAAGACATCCGAAAGTATTGGGAAAAAACTCACACTCACTCAAATGCTTCTTAATATGAAAAAGGAGGAATGAATGATATATGTTTGAAGTAAAAAAATTGGTAATCGTTATTGGTATATTTACTTTGATAGGTGGAATAAGCAGTGTTATCTTAATTCATAAAAGCAAACCTAAAAATGTCATTAAAGATAGGTTAAATATCATGCTACCTGCTGACTCACAAGTTATACACTATGATTATGACAAATCCGGCGATTATTTCGACGCGAAAATCTCTATCAGTAATGAAAGCATTAATTATATAAAAAAAGAACTTGATAATTTTTTTGGAGGATTGGCTCAAAAAGATGCTGTTGAAAACTTACCTAATTTTATAAACGCAAGTCCATGGTGGGATCTCGATATTCACAATGCTGAAGTAGAAGTATATATGAGATTTGTGACAGGTAAAAGTCAACTATTCAAGCCTGTTCCAAAGTCACGCCAGGTATGGGCCTTTATTAGCAAAGAAAGCAATAACCAATACTATCTATATATTTCATACTAGACTATGCCGGCAACATCACCCGGCACGACCAACGGAAACGGCAATACCATTACGTACACCTACAACACCACAAACACTGTGGAACCCGGAAAGCAAAGCCCAGGGCAGCACTATACATATATCCGACGCAGAAGAGAACATACGCAACAGTTACCGGTATGACGCCTTTGGAATGTTCCTTGAAAACAAAGAAACCATACCAAACCGCATTACCTACGCAGGCCAGCAGTATGACAGCATCACAGGCCAGTACTACCTGCGTGCAAGATATTACAACCCGGTCATCGGCCGTTTCACCCAGGAAGACCCCTACAGGGGCGACGGCCTGAACCTGTATGCCTATGTATCCAACAACCCCATTAGCTACTCCGACCCCACCGGATACAGCAAGTGTGATGCAAGCAGTCAGGTGAGGATATAAGAGAGTCATCAGGGTATTATTTGATCAATGATGATACTGGTGTTCACGTAATATACAATTACTAAATCAAAGTAAAGGAGAAGATAATATTGAAAAAGTTAATACCATTCATTTTAGTTACTGTTATCTTAGTAGTATCATTATATTTGTTCCGACATCAAATAATAAACTTAATTATGAGTGAAAGGGACCAGATAAAAGTTGGTAAAACATTATGGTTGGATGTAAAACCAGGCATGGTAGTTAATTCTGCTTATATAAATGAGTATGATCTGTGGGACAAAAAGGAACGGGAAAAGGTTGCTAAATATATGAAAGAAAACGATTTAGTAATAAAAGAAGGTCATTACGTTTTCAATCAAGCCACTACTTACAGCGAAGCATTAGAAATATTTGTATTTGAAAAAATAAAATAGTATAACATGATAAACCTCCGACCCAACATTACCATTATCGCCTTAAGGGTAATCATCACTTAACTTCTTTTTCGAATTACCCAGACCTTTTTCAACAATAAGTTCATAATCATATTCAATAGGATAATAAAAAATAAAATATGAACTATTCAATACCGGAAGCTGCTCTTTCACTTTTGACTGCCATGAGCTGCCACATCCCTGCAATACAGTAAAGATCAGAAAAACAGTAATGGGGACAAAAGCTAATATCCTTTTATTTATTCTCATATAACCAGCCAGCTTTTTGATCTTTCCGGAAGCGTTGATCAACTGATCGCTATTGACCATTATTTGCATATTGCTTATGCCCCCTTTTATTTCATTTCAGCAGGTAACACTATAAATCGTAAAACGAGTATATCTATATCCTACAAAATAATTACTTTTTAAGCAATAGCTTCTGACATAATGCATGTTTTTTGGGATATATGGACATGCAGAGACTTCCCATACATGTTTTATCCCATTTAGCCGCTACACCAGGATCAGGATGTTCCCGTCCTGTATCCCTGCCTGTTCAAGCGTCAGACGCTCATCAAGAAAGCCGTTCTTATCCTTCGATCCCAGCTTCAATGCTTCCCTGCCTTGCAAAGCACCTGCCTCGTGTTCATAAACTGCCTGTGAGATCAGAGCTTTTACAACACCGATGTTCATGACGGAGGGCAGCAAAAAGTCATACTTTCCGCCTGTGGACGGCACCAGCACCTCAACATTGATTTTTTCCATCACGCATCATCTCCTTTACACTTCAGGTATCCTGATAGTTTTGTAGCTGCTCTTTTCAAAAATATATCCATTACCCGGTTCAAGCTGCATATCCCTCTCCTTGTAGCTCATGTTGGGATCGAATACCTGCTGGGAATCCACCCGGCCGCCAAGCAGTATGCCATGAATACCATTAAAGACATATCTGTAGAGAGTATCCGAACGGTACATGGAAAGATCCATCGGATTCACTGTAAAAACAAACTGAATATTGGCTCCCGGCTCATCCGAGATCATGTTCTCCATAATATTCACATATGTTTCAGACAGCATATCATAGAAGCAGCTATAATCATCAACGAGAACCATCACCCTTTCGCCTTCGGCATCAGCTGCCGGTGCTTCATCCGCATCATATTCGGCACCGGCTGCCGCCTCCATAGCAGCTAAATGCTCCCTGTTCAGTTGATCGAGCAGTTCTTCCAGTTCTGATTTATTGCTGATATATCCCTCATGCTTTTGCTTTTTACAGAAAGCAGCCATCTGTTTTTTAGAGTTGTCCACTACATATACTCTGTACCCGCCAGCCTCGCTCATTATTCTGAACAGTACCTTGAGCAGATTGGTCTTACCAGTGCTGTCATGCCCCAGAATGGCATATGATGTCGAATTCAGGGGCAGAGTTACCAGCTCAGCCTCTGAAGTATCATAGGCAAACGGTATTTTTCTGGCACTGATGAGCTCTTTAGCAAATTTGTTGCTGCAGAATTCTTCGATCGTAAATTTCTCAGGAACAAATGGAATGGGTTTTGCGGTGTTCCCTTTCCATTTAGCTCTCATTGTACGGAATATCTCCCTCAGCTTATTGACCCTGTCGGCATCATTCCCGGCTTCCAATGCCAGTGCAGTCTGGAATTCCAAAGGAGGGCTGCCCTTGGCAAGGCCGCGTCCTTTTGTGGAATCAGGCAGTATATCCGATTTACCTACCGCACTGATATAATCATACTTATCATTGAGCTGGAGTGCTATCATAAGCTTTACATTCTGAAGTATCCTGCTTTTAACCGAATCAATACTGCTTCCGGTTATGACCAGGATAATGCCATAGTTACCTCCGTCTCTGCTGAGAGATATGATAACATTTTCATAATCATCGAATAATTCTGTAAAAACTGAATAATTATCGATCACCAGCATCATAACGGGAATTTTCTTCCCTGTAGATTCCATATATGCCTTGATGTTTCCGACACCGATCTCTGAGAATGTTTTCTTTCTGCCCTCAAGTTCACGGTTCAGCAGTCTCAGCAGCTTCTCCAGCTTGTCTGTATCGTCGGCATATACTATTCCGCCTACATGAGGAAGCTCGCTGAAGTATCCCATGGTCCTTCCGCCCAGATCAAGTATGTAAATATTGATATCATCCGGGGTATAGTTTTTGACCAGGGAATATATGAGGGTCTGCAGGAAGGTCGTCTTTCCTGTACCCGGAGATCCATACAGTATCAGATGCCCCTCGCTGCCGATATCGACTGATAAAGGAAATTGCACCTGCTGATAAGGGTTGTCTGCCATTCCGATAATGGGATTCAGCCAGTGGTCGACTTTGTCCCATCCTTCTCCGTTCCAGCCGCCCGGGCGTTTATCAGCCTCATTCAGACATATGATTTCCCTGAGCGGATCGAGCCAAAGCCTGAGCGGCTTCAGCCCCTCCTTTGCAGATACTTCCGATATATGTTCTACGACTGCTTCCAGTTGTGTTTTAGTTCCCTTTACATTTGCCTTTTTGCACGATACAGTCCTGACAGGCCTTCCGCATATATCTATCATACTGATTTGCTTCTCGTCATCATTTTCTATCTTGTCACCTGGTACATATGGCGCTCCGCTCCAACTGGACTGTATCAGTTCATATATCTCATCATTGCCGACCTGGACATAGCATCTGCCGGGCTGGACAATAGATGCAGCATCCGGCTTCTTTATCATCTCGTTGCTGTCGCTTCTGTCCAATACCTTAAGACATATCCTGAACCTTGTATTGCTCCATATCTGATCATTCACAACGCCTGCCGGCTTCTGTGTCGCCAGCACCAGATGCACTCCAAGGCTTCGGCCGATACGGGCAGCGCTTACCAGCTCATTCATAAACTCAGGCTGTTGACTCTTAAGCTCGGCAAATTCATCCGAAATTATCAGCAGATGTGGCAAAGGGTCCTTTGCCTTATTATTAATATAGAGCTGCTGGTATTTATCAATGTGATTTACACCATATTGAGCAAATATGCTCTGTCTTCTTTTCAGCTCGCTCTGGATCGATACCAGCGAACGATAGACCTGATTGCCGCCGAGATTTGTGATAGTGCCGGATACATGAGCTATGCCGTTAAAGCAGTTGGCCATGCCGCCGCCCTTATAGTCGATCAGAATGAATGAAACCTCATACGGATGGTAATTGACTGCCAACGACAAAAGGAATGAAATAATGAATTCACTTTTTCCCGAACCTGTCATACCTGCAATAAGGCCATGGGGCCCATGGAACTTTTCGTGTATGTTCAAATGGAACGGAACCTCTCCGGCCATATATCCAAGAGGAGCCTCCAGTGATTTATATGCATGGTTTTCACGCCACCTTCTCTTTATATCCAGCTGGTCCACCGATCCAACCCTGTACATCTCTAGGAAGGAAAGGCTTGACGGAATCGACAGAGTGGCTGCATCCTCCTTTATCTTTATGACTGCCATTTGACGTGAGTACTTCATCAGATCCTGACCGATGAGACTGTCCGGTTTGAATTCCACCATGCCTGCCTCCGGCTTGTCTCTGTGATACAGACTGCATTCAGTCTCGTTGCACTGTACGAAAGCGCTGCACTCCTTTGGCAGCAGCCCCATTTGCTCAAACAGTAGTATGGATGAAACACCATAGTCCTCCCCAAGTGATGTGAGGTATCGCATTACAGGCTGGTTCTCAACCAGCTTCGCGTCAGCGATAAGTACTACGATATGCGGCAGCTTTGGTATCGATTTGCCATCGGATTCTCTGGCTGCTTCATCTCTTTGTCTGATTATTCCATTGAGATGCTGGAATACCTCTTTTACTTCGTCAGAGTTCGTCGCTATGTATCTTGCCGATTTTCCAGGCGCCCAGACATGAGGAAGGTGCTTGACCCACTCCCACCTGCTCTCTTCATGTTCCGGATAAATGACGAACAGCTTGACTTCATCATAACAATGAAGAGCTGTTATCTGTACTATCAATGACATCGCAAGTTCAAGCAGCATTTTCCTGTCACCGATCAAGCCCACGATCTTGTTTTCACGAAGCGAAACATGTATCGATACGTCCTTCATATAAAGAAAGGCCTTGTTGACATCCTTGAGTTCTTCGAGAAGGTAATCGTCCTCCATTGTAAAATGATCCTCAGGAACATTCGACTTGATGGAATTCGGGATCGTGCCGGAGCCGAGCCTCATCTCAAGAAAATCCTCATGCAGCGGCATCCTTTCCCATATCCTGCGGTCCATGTTGGCTATGCGGTTAATACAAACTGCCGGCTCCGGATAAGTCAGAAGGAGTATTTTACGGTTGCTTTCAAATCTTTCTTCCATTTCGCCGAATTTCTTTTTCATGTACTGCCTGTATCTTCTGATGCGCCTTCTTTCCTTTGAGGCCGTATCGATCTTTTGGTATATATTGGCCATTATAGGCCACAGTATCATTCCTGCCAGCATTGCCCCGGACATTGCTATCCTGCTGATGAACGAGGCAGGATCATTGTTCCCGGAATACAGCATCATCATAGTATTGACAAGCATGGCAACACCCATGAGCATGGAAGGTCCCATCCGAAGGAATGCCGGCTGCTGCTGGTTTTTTATCGGAGCCGGGGGCGGATCGATCTGAAGCGGTTCTGCATCCATCACCTTTATTATTCTGGGCGAGCGCTGAAAGTAATTCACCTCGACTGGTTTATCTTCCTCAGATGTCTCCTCTTCTCTGCTATCAGCAGCCAATATGGGCATTGCTCTGCCGGCTTCAGGCGCTTGCTGCCTTTCAGGCGTCAGCTTGCATTCTATAAGCCCTTCTGGAATATTTACTGCCAACAGCTTATCCAGATAGACTATTTTCAACCCCATGACAGTTATGATATCCCCGAAGGCAAGTATGGCTGACGGTGCTTTGACGCCGTTTACAAACAGCATTCCCTGCTTTTCCTTTGTTTTGACAGACACTACATTTTCCTCGACAGAAATGGTCAAATGATTCTTTGTTACAAGCGGAGCTTTATAGATTATAGTATTGGATTCATCCGTACCAACGGTTATTTTGCTCTCGGACAACTGGTATTTTTTCATCTGTCCGCTTTTAACATTTGTGATATACAAAAGATATTGGCACGTTCCGCAGCTGATCTGTATGAGATCACAAAGCTCAAGCTTCTTTCGTACAACCTCCTGTCCCCGGACTGAAAATACCAGGTCCGGACGGCGAATCAATTCCCATGAACCGCCCAAGTATTTTAAAACTGCCTTGTGTACCGAGCCTCCGTTTTCGCCGAGAAGAAGCTCAAATGTTTCCCCTTCCTCTGCAGATCTCGGGATCCTATACATTCTTTCTTCCGTATCGCTGATCAAAAATGCAATCATAATCCAGTTACCCCACAATCCTCCGAAACAGAACTTTATATACTAAATTGTAATATGTATGCATGAATATGTAAACTAATATTGATAAAATGCTGGATTTATCGGATATGTGGCCTCGTATAATGCAGCATACTGCATTTACAATTGGAAGGTAGCCCATGTGAAATAATCGTTATAAAATATGCCATTATAATACTTAAAGATTTTAAGCAAATATCCCTTATAGGATAGTCTAGTATGAAATATATAGATAGTATTGGTTTGTCATAATCATAGTGTATAACTTGTGAGTCAGCAGGCAGCATGATATTTAACCTATCTTTAATGACATTTTTAGGTTTGCTTTTATGAATTAAGATAACACTGCTTATTCCACCTATCAAAGTAAATATACCAATATATCCCTTGGTATCGATCTTTGTATATAGTTCCTCTGTAACAGGTATCCCCTGTAATACATCAAACTTCTCCTTGCCGCGTTCTTCCGCTCTCAGCCTGACCCTGTCTCCTCGGATCGATGCTAAAGCGCACCCTCCCGTCTTCCAGGGCTGCAAAGGGGCCGACAGGCCGCAGACCTTCAGCTTCCCGGCCAAAATAGTCGGCAGTGACCTTTTTGTCTGCCTCTGCTTCCGGCAGAGCGCCATTGAACCGGATCTCCATAGTCAGGTCCTCGCTGTTGATGTCGATCTCGGGATCACAGGTACAGCCTGTGGTGTCAAACCCGCAGAATTCCTGCCATGTGGCAAGATCCAGACACATTTCGGGCTCCGGATACATGACCCGGAGATATCCGGGAGGCATCTTTGCATATGCGTTCCCTTCGGCTGCATTATGCTCGTTAGGAAGTATGATCGCAGCTTCACCGCATTGGTAAAACAGGTTGTTGTAAAATTTGTTTTCTCTTGAAGTGCCGCCGCGCTTTGGCATCAGCCTGAATGCAACTACCTTTGCAAAGAATCCGGCCTTGTTGCATTTGCCTATCAGGTTGTTGACGATCCTCAGCCTGTCGGTGCCCTCCAGATAAATGCCGTAGCCGTTGCGGACATCAATCTCCGTGGTCTTGTACCAGCCGGAGGATCCGGGCTCTGACGGCACTGCATTCCTGTCATATCTTCCTTCCACATTCCAGATGATGTTATTGTCGATCAGGTTTTCCTCATCACGGGTGCATTCGATGAAAATATGCTCCCTGGAGTCTATCCCGTCAAGGAACAGGTTGGAGGTGACGCGGTTGTTGTGGTTGCCCACATCCATCCACAGTGCATCGCAGCCGTAGCATTCCTTTATGATGTTGCGCCTGATCAGGGAGTTGACCGAATTATGCACCTTTATGCCCCCCGCTTCCCAGGAGAGCTCCATCCGCTGCCAGCCCGTCCCGGTGATCAGGTTGTCCTCTATGAGCATATTCTTGACGAACATTCCGGCTATGCCGCACACACCGACATCCTTTATGGTATTTCGCCGGATGATAGTGTTGCCGATGGTCTGTTCCTCCGTCCAGGTATGGTGCCAGCATTCATTCCCGCAGTCGATACCGGTGGCATTGGACCAGTCGATGGTACAATCCTCAATGATCCAGTGGTGTCCGCGATAGCAGGAAAGTGCCCCGCGCTGGGGGACAGGGGCGCCGGTAGCCGCATGGGCCAGCGTCAGCCCCTTCACCTTTATATATGACAGGAACGGTACCTTGGGAGCAAAGCATTGCTCGCGGTTCGTAAGCTCGATGGTATGGTTTTTCGGATCGTCATCCCCGGTCAGACGGATGTGTACCTTTTGCCCATTTGCTTCGACCCAGTATGAATTCTCATTTTCGGCAAGCATATAATACAGCGGTACCTGCTTCATAGGCTTGCCGTCGACGAATACCATACCTCTTCTGTTCAGATATGTCGTCATATCAGTCTTGTCATATTCTATGAACAGCCTGTCATGCAGGATGTTCACAGCACAGAAAGGATTATAGCCCTTGAAATCCTCAGGGTCCAGCTCGATCTCCCAGATTCTGACCCCGTCCGTATTCACTTTTGTATCACCGAAGCCCCTGACCATCCTCCACCCGATACTTGGTCTGAACTCTTTTACCTCCACAGAGGCTTTGATGATCACCTCTTCATCGCCAAAGGCTTCGTAGCTGATCATCCTTTCGGGACTCAAGCCGCCCATGGCAGGCTGGACCGTTTCCCGGTATGTCCCGCCGTGAATCAGCACCCTTGTCCCGGGAACTGCTGCCTTTGCTGCAGCATTGATCGTCTTGAAGGGACTTGACTCGGCACCGGAGTTTTCGTCGGATGCACAGGGATCACCGGCATTCACATGAAGCTCACGGTCATATTTCTGCGGTACTTCCCAAAATTCGAACATTTGCCCGTTAGGTAAAATTGCAGTCTGATCAGGTCGACTCATGATACTTTATCCTTTCTTCATCATCTTCTCATTTTCTCTTCACTGTCTCTTCCTGAAATACTCCTTTACAAGGAAGCTCATCAGCTCACTTGGCTGTTCCTTTAAAAACTCTGCCTTATCTGCAAACAGCATGCCGTATGGAGCCTGAGAGGTATATGGCTCCCACCTGGGCATGTCCTCTCCTGTCGAATCCTTTCCGTTGGGATCCCCGGAGCGTATAAAGTTGGACCAGTAATTGCACATTTGGCGTGCCAGGTCGTAATGCTTGCCTACAAACGGCCTCCAGCATTTGGCCAGGGTCTCGAAGAAGAACCACAGATCAACGGAGTGGAAGGTTCCGGGATCATCCCATCCGGGTATCTCAGCATCAAAATTGTAGTAGTACAGCGGCGTGCCGGCATTTGTCTCGTCATTGGCCTGGCCCAGGATGCGGATGCCGTATTCCAGAGCGCTGACGGATGCTCTGTTTCGCACTTCTTCAATATCCCCGGACCCGGCATCGCAAAGTGAAAGGAATTCTTCTGCATTCTCTCCGAACATTTCTGATGCCATACCCCTGAATTCATCCATGGTATCCGCCTGCGGGATGCTGAAAAACTCAGAAGAAGTGTGTCCCAGCATTACCGGCACCATATGGCGCTTGTTCTGCAAAAACAGTTCGTATGCATGCCCGACGCAGAACCTTTCATCAATGACGGTTCCCCATATCATGCTCCAAAAGTCCTTGTATTCCAGTGATTTGTCCCGGATATATTCTGCGTCCAGCTCACGGGCTTCCGCCAGTGACTTGACTCCTAAAAATTCAAAGAATTCGGCACCCTCGCGTTCGGCATCCCTAAGTGTGCGCCTGACAAGGGGGGTGCGGTTTCCGGGGTAGAGCGGAGCAATGATGCCGCTTTGTATTATGGCCTTCTGAAATAGTCCCTCGTTTTGAGGCGATGTGAGCTGGCTCAGTACACTTCCGCCGCCGGCTGACTGCCCGCCTATGGTAATATTGTCGGGGTCGCCGCCAAAGGCCGCAATGTTGCGTTTGACCCATCTGGTGCCGAACTGCTGGTCCAAATGGCCGAAGTTTGCCGGGGCTTCCGGCGCTTCTGCAGTTATTTCAGGATGGCACAGGAATCCAAAGACGTTGAGGCGGTAATTGACGGTTACCACGACGATTCCTCTTCTGGCTATGCGCTCACCGTCAAATTCCATCTCAGCAGTGTTTCCGCACTGGAGTCCTCCCCCGAAATACCACACATACACCGGCAGCTTCTCATCAGCGCTTTTTGCAGGTGTCCATACGTTAAGATACAGACAGTCCTCGTCCATCGGGATATCCGGGTCGACGGACCATTCCCTGGTATATATGTTTTTCTCATCGATTTCTATCTTAGGCTGCATGGATATCGGTGCAAAATCAAATGCCTTCAGCACACCGTCCCAATCCCTGGCCGGCTGCGGAGCACGCCAGCGGTTCTCTCCCACAGGCGGTGCGGCAAAGGGAACTCCTTTGAATGCAGTGATCCTGGGATCAGCCGCCTGTATCCCCTGAACGACACCATTTTCAACTCTTACCTTTCTTAGCATACGCTCACACTCCGTTCATTTATATTGATCAAGTTCACATGATTCATTTTATCCCGTACAGTGTAATGTCCATGACATTGGGCAATGGCCCGCTGTCGGGACTCACTGCATCCTTGCCTTTATCAAAGCACAACCGGGCAAAATTGTATGCGCTGTTGTACCATACTGCAAAATCATGGACCCCGTCCTTTATGATAATCTTATAAAAATCGCCAAGGCTTGTCCCTGCAGTCTCTTCAAGTCCATTGGCAGCTTTTTTGTATCCCATTTCATATGCGATCTCATCCTGATCACCGCATGACATATAAAGAAGCTCCAGCCTGTGCCCGCTTGATGCCACACTTGCTCCCAGCATATCGCCGCCGCTTGATGTGGGCGCATTTGAAAATGCTCCGGCATATGCGAACAGATCAAGCATGCCGGGTGCCTGTACCGTATTGTCCAGCCCGTTATTCCAGACACTGTCCGTGCCGGTATACTGGGTCGAATCGCATCTGTATCCTCCGAGGACCAGATTAGTCACCTGCATGCCGCCCATCGACAGCCCGCCTATTGCTCTGTGCTGCCGATTATAGGCGATCCCCTCAGGGGATGTGTCCTTTATGTCCGCCAATGTGTTGAATTCCGATTCAATAAATGGAATGAGATCATATCTCAGCTCATAATCAAAGTAATAGAAACCAAGTATGTTTGTCCCTCTGGTATTGAACGTATGATCAGTCCAATCATGGGTGCTTCTTCCCTCAGAGAGCACGACGATCATCGGTTCGATTTCGCCGTTTGCGATGAGGTGGTCGAAAATATTACTCAGCATATAGGCTTTGCTCGTGTTCTCGCGCTGGGCACCGGCAGCGGTATATATGTCATTGACGCTCCGGCCGTCACAACCTCCGCTTAACCATTCATAGCGGCTGCCGCCAACCCCATGTAAAAGATATAGTACATTATACCTGTCATTCCGGTTGTCCTTGTTGTAACCCTTCGGTAGATAAACGCAGCATTTCTTTGTGATCGCCTCGCCATCAACCGTTTCTCTCCCTGCTTCTTCCGGGTGGATGTTTCTGTCCGTCACAAGCCGCCGAAGCGGATCGATATAGTTTCCGACACGAAATGATACCTCGACAACTGTGCCCTGCTGCCCGGAGCAAGCCGCGTCCTTGTAGCTTTCCGGCAGCATTGCCGCCGTTTTGTTGCACATGCTGCTACCTCCTTGATAAAATCCTTGCTTTATCGATATAACTGTATTCAATTGTAACACATTGTATAAGAAAAATTTCCCTTTTTACAGAAAAATAAGGCGGGAGGGAATCGATCACCGGATCAACTCCCTCCCTGGAAAAAGCTACACTATCAGTTTACAGCTGCTTTTTTGGCATCCAGCTCGATCTGCCATTTCTGCAGGTCAAACTGAGCCAGTTCATCATATCCGTTACCTATCATCTTCTCTACCATCTCATCCCACAGAGCGTTGAACTTGGCTTCGCTTCCGCAGAAGATCATCTTCCAGGAATACTCCTCAAGAACATCACCGCAGGCATTGCGGTAAACAGCTATGTCGTTTGTATCGCTGGGCAGCGTTACACTGACATTGGGGCTGACAAGCAGGACGTTGTTCTTCTTCATCCATTCTGCCGGCTCACTTGCACCAAATTTTGCAGCCCAGTCCTTCTTCATCTGGGTCTGGGTAGCAGCCTTGTATGTGCTCCAGTAGGTTCTGGAATAGGGCTCTCCGGTCTTGGGATTAATACTGATGGCATCAACGATCCACTGGTTGATGGCATTATTTCCGTCATTGAAGCCGCCTCCGCCGTATTCCTCAGGAACCGACAGGTTATCCATCAGAGCGTTCTCATTCTTTATAGTGAGTTTGCCGTCAGCGCCTCTTTCATAGTTGAAGCCTTCGATACCGATATGCTGGAACTCCAGTCCGTCAGGACTTGCATACCAGTCAAGGAATTCCATTATCCTTGCATACTTCTCATTGTCAACACCGGCACCTATGCCTATTACACGTCCGCTTCCATAGTATGTATCGGAATCAGCATAATACACCTGGTCTTTAACAGGGATAAAGATGAATGCCGTACCGTCGGCAAGTCTTTCCTGTGTGTTCCAGAAGCCGCCCTGCCAGCTGTACCAGAGAAGGTGTACGCGTCCCGAAGAAATCTTGGGATATACTGCGTTCCAGTCCTGATCCTTGGAGTCTGGATCTATAAGACCTCTTTGCTGTGCGTCGAACAGGAAGTGAAGCATCTTGTAGTATGTACCGGCCTTGTCAGTCAGCTTGTAGAATGTTCCGTCGGGTTTCAAAACAACAGAACCCTTGATTTTTTCACCATACCAGGTAGTCAGCTGAACAACGTTTGCAATACCGAGCATGTTGTCGCCGCCGTCCCAGTCAGGCCACAGAGTCATAGCGTATGCGGGATCCCCGTCATCATTCTTGGGGTGGACCTTCTGAATTTCTGCCAGCGCATCCAGAAGTCCGTTCAGATCTTTGATTTCAGGCGCGCCGATCTTCTGGTACAGATCCCAGCGAAGCTGCGGGCTTGAATAGATAACATCCTGCGAATAAGCAGTCGGGGATGTATTGGTCATCTGTACAGGTATACCGTAGGTCTTGCCTGCATCGTTGCCGGGAAGGCCCTTGTTGTATACATCTATCTGTGTCTTGTATTCCATCAGGTTGGGGTATTTGGAAATGTCAGCGCTTATGTCCTTGACGATCCCGTTCTGTACACAATCAGCGAACTGAGTGGGCTCAAGAAGCACTATATCACCCAGATTGCCCGAACTCAGACGAGTCTGGTATAATGCATCACCGGCCACCTGAGGCGCCAGTATGTTGAGAGCGAGATTGAACCTGTCCTTTACGACCTTGTCAAACCAGCCGGACTGCAGGCCCTGATAGTTTGCCGCTACATCATAAATGTCGATGGTAAGCTGTTTGTCACGAGAAATGGTTTGAGAGCCTCCGCTGTCGCCCCCGCTGTCATTTGAGCTTCCACTGTCCACCGGCGGTGTAAGGATCGCAGGATCGTCTGCGCCGCCTGTAGTACCGCCACAGCCTGTCAATGCCACTGCAGCTATGAGCGATATTGCCAGCAGTAATGATAATAACCTCTTGAACCTCATAGATAGACCTCCTTCTAATACGATATATTTCTATAATCAACGATGAGGGCAGCTCTGTCTTCATCGTCCATTATCATAGACCTCTGCCGCCTGTCCTATCCTTTCACTGCCCCGATCATGATGCCCTTGACAAAGAACCTCTGGAAAATCGGATATACCATGATGATGGGCGTTACCACAAGGATCGTTACCGTCATTCGAACTGATGTGGCAGTTTGTGCCTTTGCCAGACTTGCAGCCAGATCCACCGTCCCCGACGAGTTGTTTATCATTCCCTTAAGGGAGTTGGCCTGATTGATGTACTGATACAGCACGAACTGCAGCGTAAAGAGCTTATTGTCAGTCACCAGCAGCAACGTGTCCTGGAAGGAGTTCCATTGTGTCACCGCTGCAAATATCGCAATGGTTGCAAGTATCGGTTTGATGACTGGGATCATGACCTTGAAAAAGATCGTAAGTGTCCCTGCCCCGTCGATCTCCGCCGCCTCCTGCAGCTCCTTTGGCGTAGATTCCACGAAGGTCTTGCACAATACTATATAGAAGGGCTGCACGACCACCGGCCAGATATAGCCCCAGAAATTGTTCGTAAGGCCAAGGTTCATCATCGTAATGAACCAGGGGATGATCCCGGCATTGAAATACATGGTCACTACCACGAACCGATACCAGAACTTTCTGCCCCACATGGTTTCCTTTGTGAACATATAGCCAAGGAAGGCCGCGAACAAAACAGTAAGCACCGTTCCCACCAATGTCCTTGCAACAGAGATTTTCAGCGCGTTGAACAGATCCGGGATCTTCAGGACGTTCACATAGTTGGTGAAATGTATGTTCAACGGCCAGAACAGCACCTTTCCCTTGTCGCTGAGGTCATTTGCACTGATTGAGTTTATAAAGATATAGTAAAAAGGATAAACGCATAAGAAGGCAAATATGGAGTACACGACATAGGTAATGAAGCTGATGATCCTGTCACCTATGCTCACATGCATTCTTTGCCTTTTCCTGCCTCTCGTGCCGGGACGCAGCTTGTTATCCGGCCGGACAGCCTCACTGCTTTGCAGTTCTTTTGTTGGTGTATTTAATTCGTTCATCACACTATCCCTCCCGACTCAATAGACTAAATGAAGCCCTGGCCTCTGACCAGCTTGGATACTCCGTTTGTAACACACAGCAAAACAACACTGACCACACTCTTGAACATACTGATCGCAACGGAAAGAGAATAGCCTCCGTTGCCCATGGCCAGATTGTACACATACAGGTCCAGGACCTGGATATAATCCTTGTTGAATGCATTCTGAAAGACATAGAACTGTTCAAACCCGTTTGACAGGAAGTTTGCCAGATTCAGCATTATGATAACAAAATATGTGGGCAGCAGACTGGGGATGGTGATATGCCATATGATCCTCATCCTGGACGCGCCGTCCACCTTTGCCGCCGTAATCAGCTCCTCGTCGATGCCTGCTATAGCCGCAATGTACATGATCGCAGCCCATCCTGCATTTTTCCAGGTCAGCCAGAGCCACATCTTGAACCAGATATGATCTGAGGATGCCAGGAATATCTGCGGTTCCTCGATTACCCCCAGATTCATTAAAACCACATTGACAGCCCCCGTGCTGTTGAAAACAGAGTAAGCCACAGAATACACCAGGACCCAGCTGATAAAGTGGGGCAGTGTTGTTACTGTCTGAACAAATTTTTTGAATTTTGTGAACTTGATCTCATTGAGAAATATGGCAAACACCATCGGAAACCAGGAAAACGCAAGGCTCAGTCCACTGATGGCAAAGGTGTTTCTAAGCACCTCCAGCAGCTGGGTGATCCTGACCTTGTTGGACACCATCGTCTGAAACCACTTCAGTCCGACAAACCGCTCCCAGGTCAGCGGGAACGGCGGCTGGTAATCAAAGAATGCGTAGAACCATCCGTACAGCGGATAGTATGAGAAAATAGCTACAATGGCCAGAAAAGGCACTATGTACAGGAATTCACGATATGATCTGGCCTTTCTGCTATCCTTGATCAATTTCATCCTCACAGCCCCCTTGTATAAGATAAAAAGTCTCAGACGCGCTTTTTCAGTCTGATCACGTTTACAGAAAGCGCAGGCGCTTTATATGTAAACTCACTTGCCGCGCCGGTCAATCTATATGCTTTGTCACTTATATTATCAGGTCGTTCAAAGCTGTTCTCTGCGGTCTTTTCACCGCTGATCCTGAGAACCTCGTATTGATCCTCCACCTCACAGTCCAATATGATCTCAATGTCCTGCTCCTCTTCAGACATATTGACTGTCTTTATGATGATTTGCGTATCAGTGCCGCACGCCACGGAGGAAATAGCCTGGAAGGACGGTACGGACGCCTCATGCAGCAGCTTGCCGTTCAGGTATAAACGCATCGTTCTGCCGTCAGCCTCATAACAGAAATGATTGAAAGCCCCTATCTCCAGTTTTGCTTCAGCTGCTGCCGACAATTCTGTTTCGTGGGGATATGCTCTCTCAACGAAGGTGCTCATGCCGTCCTTTATCCTCCAGAGGAACGGGACGACATTCTCTGCATTCCACTCTCTCGGCGGCTTTGTTTCATCCGGCACGTACATGATATTGGGGAGTCTTGAGCTGTAGACACCGATAGTGATTTCCTTTCCGGCTTCTGCAAATACCTCTGTTTCAAATGTCCCGGCGGTGACATCCTCTTCCCCGAAAACGACAAACACCTTTTCCAGATCGACTCCGGACAACATTTTGCTCTCTTCGATCTGTTCCCTGTCCGGCGCCGTCACGACAAAGCCGGCATCGTCCGCATCGTTTCCGGTGGTTCCGTCCGACAGCGCCTCGACATGCCCCATCAGCTCATGGGTGACCGTTACATCCTTCCCGTCCCATTTTGCATTGCGATAGCGCAGTCCCGGTGCTCCCAGCACTGAACCCATCCCTTTCACAGGCCTGTAGATCACCTGCGATTCCTCGGTGGAATACAAAACGTCCTCGCCCCTGTTGCCGCTAAAAAGCTTCCAGACATAATAGGAGGGTATACCGAAGCTCTCAGTATTGTTGAAGCGGATCATGTTGGGAAACCATGAACTGTAATTGACATTTTCCAGAAAAGGAGCGTAGGAAATGAAGTTGACCACATCCTGATTCCTTTCGGCTCCTATAAGAAATGCCGCTTCTCCGAGAGCTCCGTACAGCTGTCCGACATAGCCCCTTACCACAGATACCTCTCCCAGGAATATCTTTGGTCCGTTTCTGTCATAGCTGTCGTAATAATTGATGTTCTCTGCAAAATACTCAGCCGTATTGTAAAAGTGTTCATCTACGATATCAACAGGCAGACCCTTCTGTTCCACATGAGTGTTGGCAACGAATTTGATCCACGGGTATCGCTGGTGGATAGTCTCATAGCATTTCAGGTACCTCTCCTCGTAATCGGTCCCGAAATTTTCATTGCCGATCTCCATGTAATTCATCTTGAAGGGTGCCGGATGTCCCATCTCAGCACGCAGCCCGCCCCATTTGCTGTCTGCAGGTCCCAGCGCGTACTCCAGCGCATCCAGTGTATCCTGGATCATGTCCAATAGCTCCTGGCCTTCCATAAGCACTGATTTTCTGGCCTGACATGTCATACCGCAGTTAAAGACATACAGCGGCTCCATATCCAGGTCCTCACAAAGCTGTAAATACTCATGAAAGCCCAGTCCGTTGCTGGCAGTGTAGTGCCACATCAGCAATTGGCTCGGCCGCTCCCAAACCGGCCCCACAGTATTGCGAAAGCGCATGGCAGTCGACGGGCTGAAGCCCTCTACTATGCACCCGCCTGGGAATCTCATGAATTTGGGCTTCAGCGCCGCTATCTTCTCTGCGATATCCTTTCTGAGGCCATGCCCCATATATGTCTCAGCCGGCATCAGTGATATGAATCCGAACTTGACCTTGCCTCCCTCATGACAGCAGATCTCCAGATAAGCATCCCTGGAGTCTGCCTCTGCGGTCAAAACTGCTTCGCTGCGCACATATGCGCCATCATGACCTTTACCTCCTACAATGATCTCTGTACTGCAAAAGGTCCGGTCTCCTTCTTTTATTGAAATTGTCAGCTTATTCTTTTTATCAGATTTGGTGAACATGTAGAAATCATATGATGTGCCTTTTACTTGCGGGATTCCATTGAAGCCTGTGTTTCGTATGCTGCCTTCCCTGGCGAAATCTACGGACAGAGCGGCTCGTCTGTGCGGGTTTAGAGTGTCACAGGTGTCAAGCTCCATCGCTGCATTGCTGCAGTACCAGGCTGGAATAGGGGTGTACGGAGTGCCATTGCCTCTTATCCATCGGGAGAGCCCTTCTCCATGGTTGAATTCATCGCGCCAGCCTGAGCCCGAGACCATTGCATATCCGTCGTCCTCGGTTGTGCAGTCCACCGGCGGCATGGAATCTTCGAAGCTCCTGTTTCTGATCAGTTCAGGATACAGTCCTCCGTCTCCTGCTCTGTTTATATCCTCAAAAAAGATGCCGTATAGGTTTTCTTCCACAGGGATTTTGCTCTCTCTTGTTTTTATAGTGATTCTGTTCATAAACAGCCCCCTTTAAAGAAATCCCTGCTGCCAAACCAGGTTAATCGTTTTAGTAAATCGTTTTACTTGATATATATATTATATTCATAAGAAAGCCCTAAGTCAACAACTAATGGAAATACACTAAAACAATTTGGGATGAAATATTGATGCTCTTCACCGTTTTTTGTATTTATTAAAGATTTTCACCAGACTTTCTGTGTTTGTAATGTAAGTAAATCGTTTTATCGTTTTTTAGCATACAATGTAATATGTTGACGATTACACGCTGTTTATGTACAAAAAGAGAACATTTTTTATCTCCTGTGATGAAAAATGTTCTCTTTTTCAGCAATTTTGAAGTTGTAATTCTTAATTATTTGAGATCCCTGACAGAATCGCGTTCAATGATCTGGCATGGTATCCTGACCACCTCTGCCGACTCGTTGTCTTCACTTTCTTCCATCAGTGATCTGATCATGATCTCGGCCGATTTTGTCCCTATTTCCGAGAAAGGTATCTCGTTGGTCGTTAGAGCAGGCTTCAGGTATTTGGAAATCTCCATGTTGTCATATCCCGCTATAGAAATATCCTCTCCTGCCTTCATGCCATGCTCATACAGATAGTCATATACACCTGCCGCCATATCGTCATTCATGCAGAATATGGCAGTAACGCCTTCATTGAGCAGCTGTCCGCACCCCTGATAGCCCGACTCCCTTTGCCAGTCCCCATATCTGATCCAGTCCGGATTGTACAATATCCCGTCTTCATATAATGCTTTCTGGTACCCCAGGCATCTCTTCTGAGTATGCATGTTATCGGCGGTACCGGCGATCACGCCGATTTTCCGGTGGCCCCTGGATATGAGATATCTGGTCATGTCATACCCGCCCTTTTCGTCATCTATTACGACGGAAGTGAATTTGGATGACTTTGAATACGAATATACAACCATAGCCGGGACCTTGAAATCATCGGGAAAGCAATTGATTATCCTGCCATGTCCCGCCACGTATATGATGCCATCCACCTTGATGGACAGCAGCTCCTGGATGGCCGGCTGCAACACAGACTGCAGCTTCTTCTCATCCTCATACCATGTATTGAGCCATTTGTCGTACATACGCATGTTGACCAGGATCGTCCTGTAATTCATATCCTCGCAGTAGGCCATGATCCTTTCGATGATCGGCGGAGAACTGAACTGGATCAGATCCTCGGTAATGATACCGATGATATTCGTCTTTTGCTTTCTCATGCCTTGGGCAAAATAGTTGGGCTGGTAGCCGGTCTTCCTTACCACCTCCAGCACCCTTTGCCTGGTGGCCTCGCTAACCTTTAGCTTGCCATTGAGTATATTCGATATGGTCGATGTGGAAACACCGCACATATCAGCGATTTCTTTCTGTGTAATCAATTCCTCTGTTCCTCTCCGCTAATAATGCAAAATGAAAATACCCTAATCTATATAATAACTATAATAATAAAGATATTGCAAGTGATAAAAATAGTGGCTGGTCAAATTTAGGGCGAAAGTCAGAAACTGTAATAGTCCAATTTTTACCGAAACCATACAATAAGAGCGCACTATTTGACCTTTTTGAATGCTTTCAGGCTTGTGTTTATTGCCGGTCCTATGAACAGCGAAGCAAGAATCGTTCCAAGTCCCGCAGTTCCTCCCAGAAGCCACCCGGCCAAAGCTATTGTGATCTCCATGATGATCCTTACAGTTGCTATTGATGCATTCAGTTTTGTCGAGAGAAGAAGCATCAAACAATCAACGGGCGAGGCACCCATGTCAGAAATAATCGTCAGAGCTATCCCAAAACCGGCCGCAATAATACCCACAGCAAGAAACAGTACATTAACGGCTAGTGGAACACCGACAGGCAGGACAGACAAATAGAGATCCATGAACAATCCGAGGCCAAACATAATAATGAACGTTCCCACACCTGTCGGCTTACGGTTCCAAACCAGCACAATGAGCACTACTGTCAGATTGATGAGCTGTGATCCTCTTCCTATGGTAATTCCGGTTTTTATTGAAATTCCCTGGATCAGCATACCAAATGAGTCACTGCCCAGACCGGCATGCATAATGAGGGTATAGCCAAAAGAAAGAATGGCAAGTCCTGTTGAAAAGCATAGAAGTCTAAAAAAGAGTTTTTTCATTGTTAATTAGTCACCAGTTTTTTGTATTCTTCAAACAATCTGCAATCTCTTCATGAGAGGGCATGGCAGATATTGTCCCGTATCTGGAGGAGCAAATCGAGCCTGCGGCGTTTGCATATTCCATCATTGCCGTGACATCCTCCCGGTCAAGCTCATATATGGGCTTTCTCAATGCAACAAAGCATGCCAACATTGCCGCAACAAAACTATCTCCTGCTCCGGTGGTATCGACCGCTTTCAAATCATATGCCGGTATGTATCCCGAGAGTTTGTCATACAGATAATAGCACCCTTTGGGGCCAAGTGTGACTACGACCATTTTTGCGCCCAGCCTGCAAAAATGTGAAGCAGCCTGTTCAACGTCTTCCAGCCCGCTAAAAATCAACGATTCTTCCTCAGATACCTTCAATATATCTGCTAAAGGCAGAGCATCTCCGATGAGCTTTTTATACCTTACAATGTCAACGGCCAGCAATTCTCGGTAATTGACGTCGAAAGATACCAGCTTGCCTTTTTCCTTTGCATAGTTTAGTGCATAAAAAGTTGCCTTCTCAGAAATCTCACCGGTAAGAGATACGGAAGATAAATGAAATATTTTGCATTGATCGATCAGATCCAGCGAAACATCTTCCGGTGACAGCATCTGATCTGCGCAGGGATCTCTATAAAAATCGAAGCTCCTGTCTCCGGTCTCCGAAAGAGTTATCACTGCAAAACCTGTTCTTTCATCACTATATCTTACTCCGTCCATACATACCCCGCACTTTTTCAGCGTTTCTGCCAGGCAGGCACCGAATCGATCCCTGCCCAGCATGGTAATAATGGAGGTGCCGGCGTTGAGCTTTGCGGCCGCACATGCTACATTTGCAGGTGCTCCTCCGGGATTTTGCTCATATAATATATTTCCGTTTATAGATTTACCGACCGGCGTAAGATCCACGACCATCTCACCCAGCGTACATATATCCATATCTTTCCTAATCTCCCTATTTGATCGATTGTCTCATATTATGAGTTTGCACTATCACCAAATACTTATTATATCATATATCCTGCATGAAGATAGCCTGATACCGTGACCCTTGGTATAGATCTCCACTCCTCTGCTGTCCTCTGAAGGATAAATATTATTTGTAAATACGACCTCTCCGTCGCCGACAAAGGTCTCAACAGTAGAACGGTCAACAAGGATCCGCACCTTGAACATGCAGTCCTCCGGATCATAAAAGGCCTGGTACATCTTTGCCATTATGCAGTTTTTGCCGACTTGTCTGATATAGTGATCAGCAAGAGAGGTCTCCAGTGGTCCATAGCTGGGATCAGATGAAGACGTCGTATCCACAAATACGGAATTTATTTTCGGCATATAGCCTATTACGGTTTCCTGTCCGTCGCCCTTCCTTACCTTAATTCCAAATTCACAATCTGCTCCGATTTGAAACTGAGCCTCTATATCAAATATGTCTTTCTCTAATCCATCCAGCACATTCACACCAGGCTGAAGCTCGATATTCTCCAGAACATATGGATTCGTCCTCAGGGATTCAAACTCCCTGACAGGTTTTTGTACCATTCGCAGCCCATGCTTACAGGTCTTGAGGGACAGTTCTCTCGGTATGGACATATTGCATCTCCACGGATAGGTGGGAGCTTTTGATGCATCCTTCATCCATGCCAGCCATACGCACCTGTCTTTGTCCGGCAGATTGTTAAAGCTGTAAGCCGCCTGCCAGCTAAATCCATGATCTGCATTTATGTATTCCGATTCGATGACAAAATCCGTCCCGTTGAATTCACCGATGAAATAGCCATACCCGGCCAGGCTCAAAACCCATTTTTTATTGTTTGGATCACCATCTACACACAGTTCGAACAGATCGAGAAACTCTTCAAATACCCCAAGTGTACTTACAAGCTCATACTCCCTCAGGTTGTCCGACTTGTAGATCCTAAAGATCCCCCCGCCCAGGATCATGATCCATGTGTTGCCCGGAGCATACCAGAACACCTTGGGATCTCTGAAATCCTTGTATGCTTTTGTTTTTTCATTTGTGATCACCGGATTGCCTTCATACTTGACCCATGTTCTGCCTTTGTCGGTACTGTAGGCAATGCTCTGCTGTTCATATTCGCCATGGTGGGTAAATATTGCGACCAGCCCTGCGGATCCGCCGAAAAATCCGCTGGTATCCTTCTCATCTACAACAACAGAGCCTGAAAATATAGTTCCCAGCTCATCGGGTTCAAGAGCGATGGGCAAGTTTTGCCAATGGATCATATCCTTGCTGACAGCATGTCCCCAATGCATCGGCCCCCAGTTTATATCATCCGGATTATACTGATAAAACAAGTGATATTCTCCTTCAAAGTAAACCAGTCCATTGGGATCATTCGTCCACCCGAAGGGCGGCGAAAAATGATACTGAGGCCGATGAGGTTCGCAATAAGGCTTGCCTTTACTGCTTTGTTTATCAAAATTTCTGTTTTCCATGAAATAATCTCCTTATAGTATTCTAGCCTTTTATCCCGGAAGAGGTCAGGCCTTCAACGATATATTTCTGTGCATAAAAGAATATGAGCATGATAGGTATTACTGCCAAAGAAACGGATGCCATTATCACCGAAACGTTTCCGGAAGACATATAGCCCTTCAGGAATGCAAGGCCAATGGGCAGCGTCATTTTATCAAGCTTTGTAAGGAAAATCAAAGGGGTAAAATATAAGTTCCATCCAAAGTTGAAGGATATGATCACCAGGGCGATAATGGTCGTCTTTACCTGGGGCAGCATGATACTCAGATATGTCCAGAAATATCCTGCACCGTCGATCCTGGCAGAATGCTCAAAATCTTTTGGAATGTCCATGAAGCTCTGGCGGAACAGAAATACGCCAAATGCACTAAAGCAGCATGGCAGAATGACCGACAGCAGATTATTGAGCATATGCAATTTGCTGATGACAATATATAACGGAATAATAATTACCTGGATCGGAATCATCAAACTGACCAGAAGGAGGTAAAACAACGGCTTGCGGCCTTTAAATTTCAGCCTTGCAAAAGCATATCCCGCCATCGGGCAATTAATGACCTGTGCCAGTACTATGACAACTGTAGTTATGATACTGTTTTTAAATAATGCAACCACATTGATATTTGATTTGAATAACTCAATATAGCTTGTAAACTTAAAACTGTCGGGGAAAATCGATGGGGGCAGCCGGTAAGCTTCCGCAGGAGCTCTTAGCGATATTGATATCATCCAGATAAATGGTATGAGCAAAAAAATCGCTATTATGAGAATCAATGCTGATACCAATATACTTGAAATTTTGATGCCCTTAAAGCTCTTCATTTTTATGCACCTTCTCCTATGTCTTCATAAATACTTAATTGTAATTGCTTCCTTTGTCCAGTCTGAATTGCATTAATGTAATAACTACGACCGCCAACATAAATATTATGGAAAGGGCTGATGCATATCCCATCTTGTAGCCTTTAAATGCCGTATCATATAAATAGGTAACTATACTTCGCGTGGAATCGCCCGGTCCGCCTTTGGTAATAACATTGATGCTGTCGAAAACCTGCAGTGCATTTATTGTATATAACATTGTATTCATCACTATCATCGGAGTAAGCAGGGGCAGGGTTATCCCGAATACTGTTTTTATTCGAGAGGCTCCATCTATGGACGCAGCCTCGTAATATTCCTTGGGTATATTCTGAAGCCCTGATAAAAATATGACCATACCAAAGCCCACATTCTTCCACACATCCAGTACGATCAGCATATTCAATGCATATTTGTGGCTTGTGAACCATGGTACAGAATCTATTCCAACCAAATTCAAATAATAATTTATTATGCCTGTATCCGTCGAAAACATATATATCCATATCAGACTTATATAAGCGTAAGCTATGATATAGGGAAAGAATACCGTTGCTCTGGCAATATTACGCACCGGCGCCAGAATGATCTTGCTGTTGAGTGCAATGGCAAGAATGAGTGCAAACACAACATTGAGTACCACCGAGAACACCGTATATTTAATGGTGTTTAGTGTAACGACCGGAATAACACTGTCGGAAAATATGTTTTTGTAGTTTTCCAGGCCTACAAAGGATAGGGGCTTAACCATATTGTATTCTGTAAATGATACTACAAATGTACCTATGGTCGGGATAAGTGAAAACAGTATAAATAAAATATAGGTGGGCAGAATAAATAAGTATCCTGCTATCTGTTCCTTCGTCTGCATCCTGAGTTCTTTTCGCTTAAAAATCATAAACTATCCTCCGGGGTGATGCCTTCATGCATGCCGGAAGAGGCTCATTGTCAAGAGGACCGTGGAATAAATGCGGAAACTCAGTACGTTTTTCACTTTTCAAGGTTCATTTTTGCTTTGATAGTGTTTGCCCGATTTTTCA
>JAAYPO010000090.1 GCA_012519745.1 Clostridiaceae bacterium
AAAAAAATGAGCAGGGTCCTGCCCGCAATGCTGGTGCTTTTGCTGTTTGTAATAGTGCTGGCAGTGGCAACAGGGGCCGTGTATGTTCCGCTTGACAGATCCTTTAAGATCATACTGGCGGGCATGGGACTCATTGATGATCCCGGACTTCCTCAGAATCAGGTTTCGATAATCTATATGGTAAGGCTGCCAAGGGTCCTGATCGCATGCCTGGCAGGCAGTGCGCTGGCAGCCAGCGGAACAGTGATGCAGGGCATGTTCCGCAATCCGATGGCAGATCCGGGGATATTGGGAGTCTCAAGTGGTGCCGGACTGGGAGCTGTTATTGCCATATCTTTGGGATTCTCAGCCGGCAGTATATATTTGCTCCCGCTGTTTGCTGCATCAGGAGCAATCATCGCAGTAGTGTTGATATACTCCCTTTCATTACGAAAGGGCAGTATTTCACCGTTGACACTGATACTATCAGGGTTGGCGGTCAGTACCTTCATCGGTGCTGTGACACAGCTGATACTCACGCGCAGCAACGATTACGAGGTGAGGAGCTACATATTCTGGACGATGGGCGGATTGAACGGCATGATGTGGGAGCAGGTAAGGCTGGTTGCCGGGCCTGTAATAATACTGGTCCTGGTGCTGCTGATATTCTCCCGTGATTTGAACCTGCTGCTGCTTGGAGAAGAGGAGGCGCGTTCGGTAGGACTTGAGCCGACCCGCTCCAGGAAGCTGCTGCTGGTCATTACTTCTCTCATTACTGCTACAGCTGTCTCGGTGTGCGGACCGGTCAGCTTTGTAGGACTTATCGTGCCGCATATCATGAGGCTCATTACCGGGCCTGACCATCGGATATTGCTGCCGGCCAGCGCTCTTGGCGGAGCCATATTCCTGACAGGCTGCGATATCCTTTCGCGGCTGCCTGCCAGAGGGGAAATCAGCGTCGGGATAATAACCTCCATGCTTGGAGCGCCATTCTTTCTCTACCTGCTGATAAAAACCAGGAGGGAGGGTGAGATGTTTTGACACAAAGCGACAGACAAAATGAAAACGTCAAGCGGGACGACGACAGTATAGTTGAAAAGCATGATGTGAATGGTGCCAGGCTCTTGAAGATCAAAGGGCTCGATTTTCATATAAATAGCGCACATATTCTAAAAGAAGTATCTCTGGAGGCCGACAGGGGCGAATTCATAGGTCTTATCGGGCCAAACGGCGCAGGCAAGACCACCCTTCTTAAGTGTATAAACGGCATTTACCAGGGGAGCGGCTGTGTGGAATTGGACGGCAGTGATGTCAGTACCATGAGCGCCAGACATATTGCGTCAAAAGTGGCTATGCTGCATCAGGACACGTCAGTTGCATTTCCCTTCAAGGCGATGGATATAGTGTTGGCAGGCAGGTATCACAAGTTGGGAAGATTCAGACCGGAGAGTGCCGAGGACTATGCTGCCGCTCGCAAGTACATGGGATATACCGACACCTTGAAGCTTGAAAACAGGATGATAAATACGTTGTCGGGCGGAGAGAGGCAGAGGGTGCTTTTTGCAAAGGCACTGGCCCAGGAGACAGATCTGATACTCCTGGATGAGCCTTCAGCCAGCCTTGATATTGCATATGAGGAGCAGCTATTCAAATACTCATCTGATCTTTGCAGCGGCGGTAAAACGGTCATTGCTGCGGTACATGATCTCAAGACGGCAGTCCGCTATTGCAGCAGGCTGGTTTTGATGAAGGATGGCAGGATAATTGCTGATGGGCTGCCCGAATCGGTCATCACCCGTGAAAACCTTCGATTGGCATATGGTGTGAATGCCCTCGTATACAGAAACAGGATAACAGGCTTTGTGGACTTTCATCTATCCGGCGGAAGCGAAACCAAAAGAGATATCAAGGTACATGTGATTGGCGGTGGAGGCTCTGCTTCCGGTGTGATCAGGCAGCTTTTCCAAAGCGGCTACACTGTAACAGCGGGAGTGTTTTCCCATGGAGACAGTGATCTTGGCAGTGCTGATGTTTTCGGTATTAAGGCCCTGGCATGCCGTCCGTTTAGCGAAATAGATGATAAGATGCTCAGGGAGAACATCGAATTGGTGAAGGCCGCTGATCTGACGATCCTGTGCGATATGCCCTTCGGCCAGCAAAATATCAGGAACCTGGAGGCTGCGTCATACGCCTCTTCACTTATATTGATCGAAGACGGAGAGCCTGCTGGCCGTGATTTCACAGGCGGAACAGCCCTTGCGGTCTATAATGAGCTGAAGAAGAGGGCTGTCACGGTAAAATCAGCTCGACTGCACGAAGTGCTTCCTTAATCCGAGCCATCTGAGCCATCCGAGCCATCTGAGCCATCCGAGCTATCTGAGCCATCCGAGCTATCTGAGCCATCCGAGCCATCTGAGCCATCCGGGATGCGAGTTTCTGAGATGCCTTGCTGATATCCGATAGCCTACATTTCTGCTTGACAATTTATGGTGATACCCTTAGAATTATCCTAATTCGGAATGATCCAGCGTGAAATATTGGTTTCAGAAGCGGTCCATCTGTGGTATCATTCGTAAAAGGGGGAAATCGACATGAAACCAAACTCAACAAAAAAGCTTGTGTTAAGCGGCTTGATGATAGCCCTGGTGTTTTTGGCCACATACTTTACAAAGATACCAACACCGCTGCCCGGCGGATATTTTAATCTCGGCGATGCAGTCATAATGCTCTCGGCCGTGCTCCTGGGCCCGATAGGAGGGCTGATCGCAGGCAGTGTAGGCTCTGCGCTGGCGGATCTTGCCTATGGGGCTTTCTTGTTCGCTCCTATCACATTTGTTGTTAAGGGGATAGAGGGACTGGCAGTGGGCTTGCTGATGTCAAGAATGCACAGGACAGGGGAGCTGAAGCACAGCCGCCTTATTGCAGCTGTGATCATTGGCGCTGTCATTATGGTGGCAGGTTACTTCCTTGCTGAAGCATTCCTGCTGGGTATATTCGACGAGAGCTTTGGTCTGACAGCGGCAGTTGCAGAACTTCTTCCGAACTCGGTGCAGGGTTTGCTGAGTGCGGTTTTAGGGTATATTCTTATATTAGTATTGACCAGGACCGGTATAGACAAGCATCTAAGGGGGTCAGTTTAGACAAGCATCTTGTATGATATTGGAGGGATGATGCATGAAACTGACGGTATTGGGGAACAATGGTCCATTTCCGGCGGCAGGCGGCGCCTGCTCAGGATATCTTTTGCAAAGTGCAATGGCAAACATATTGATAGACTGCGGCAACGGTACATTGGCAAATCTGCAGAAAATAGTCAGTATCGACAAACTGGATGCAGTTGTTCTAACACATCTTCACTCTGACCATGTGTCAGACATTCATATTATGAAGTATGCTATCGAGATAAAGAGGAGGCGCGGCATTTTTGACAAGCTGCTGAAAGTCTATGCACCTGCTGAACCTGCAGAGGAGTTTAACAGGCTGGTTGCCAAGGATGCGTTCATACTTGAGGCCGTATCCGATGATACAAAGCTTGATATCGGTGATACAAAGCTGTCCTTTGCAAGGATGAAGCACCCCTTTATGGACTTTGCCGTATGTGCGGAAAACCGCGGCAAAAAGTTCGTGTTCTCCGGTGATACATCCTGGACCGATGATATAGTTGAATTCGGTCGGGGTGCAGATCTGCTGATGCTGGATGCCGGACTTCTTGAAAAGGACTTTACTGAAGGCGCAGTCCATATGACTGGGGCCCAGTGCGGCAAGGCTGCTGCTCAGGCCGGAGCAAAACGACTGCTTTTGACACATTTTTGGCCTGATTATGATATAAAGGATCTGCTTGCAGAAGCCAGCGCATATTTTTCCGGGGCAGAAGCTGCTGTCATTATGAAAGAGTACGAAATCTAGACGAAGGATTCATCTCGAATCAGAAGCTCGCCATTTCAATGACGATGTAGTCCACTGATCGTGCAATAATACAAGTTCTGGTCCCGCCCCATCCGGCTGGATGAGTGCAACAAAAAAGCCTGTCGATTTTTGTGACAGGCCTTTAATATTTTGGTTTGGGTCGGGTATTATTTGATCTTGAACTTCTTCAGCTTCTTGTCCAGCTCCTGTACAAGTTCATCAAGCTGGGCTGCTGCGACCTTCATCTCGTCTATCTCCTTCAGCTGCTGCTCTGTAGTAGCCGCTACCTCCTGGCTGGATGCTGCAGTCTCTTCAGAAACGGAGGAAATGTTTTCAATAGCAGATATAACGTTGTCCTTATCCCTCTGCATCACCAGAACAGCATCATTGACAGCTTTTATCTTCTCCACTATGGTGCCGATGCCGTTGGCGATATCATCAAAGGCCTTGTTTGTACTGTCGACAGCGATATTCTGCTCTTCTGATGCATTGCGCATCAGATCCATGGCTTTGATGGCCATTTGTGATTCCTCACTGATGCTTTCCATCAGATTAATGATCTCTTCGGTTGACTGTCTGCTCTGATCCGCAAGCTGACGGACCTCTTCGGCAACCACTGCAAAGCCCTTGCCGGCCTCTCCCGCTCTGGCTGCTTCGATGGCGGCATTCAATGCCAGCATGTTGGTTTGCTCTGCAATGTCCTCGATTGACTGCACGAACTTGCCTATGTCCTTAGTAGTATTTGTAAGGTTTTCAACAACGGAGAATATTTTTTCCGTCGAATTGAAGCTTTCTGCAGATTTTTGACGCAAAATAATTACTGAGTTAAGACCGATATCATTCAGCTTGTGTATATTATCGGTTTCATCCATAACGCTTCCATAGCTTTGTGAAACAAAATCGATCTGTTCCGACAATTTATCAACCAACTGAACGCCGTTCTGAGCATCGGCAGCCTGGTCGGATGCGCCCTTGGCGATCTCATCCACAGTCTTGGAGATCTCTGTTATGGAGCTGACTGTTTTACCGGCTGTCGCACCAACCTTGCGGGATGCCTGCATTATAGAGATCGACATTGAAAAAAAGCCATCGACCAGATTCCTGATATCGCTCAAAACAGAGTTAAGGGCGGAGGCAATTCCTGAAAATGAGCCGAAAAATCTGGGCTCCAAAAACTTTGAGTAGTCGCCTTCCTTAATAACTGCAAGTTCAGATTCAAACTTCTCAGATATTTTTTTCGACACTATAGTGTTAATTAGGCGTAAAACAAGATAGGTCAAAAAAGCAGTTACCAACACCAGTAATGCTTTATAGAATTCTCCTGTGATAATTATGAATACGGCAGTCATCAATACTCCAACTACTGCAGTAGAGATAAATGTGAGCTTGCCTTGCAGCGATACGTGTTCATTGATCGATTTTTCACTGACCTTCTTTTTTTCAGCCATATCCATCCTCCTCCGATTAATCCAATAATAATTATTTCGATATAAAAAGCTAAAATCCTCCTTTTATTGAGTTAATGGAGAAAAATGTTGAAAAAATTTAATTGACAGGTATTGTACAATTGTATACAATTATACAAACGTGCAAAGGTACAATCACACAATGGTCGATGGGTGATCGTACAGACGTACTAGCGTACTAAAAACGTACAAACATACAAATTTGAACGAAGTTAGGTGATGATATGCTGGAATTCAACAAGAAGACCAATACATTGGAACAGACACAGTACCGTTATGCATTACAGGACATACCTGCCCCCAATCTTTACAGGGAGATCTACTCCTATGATGAGATACCCAAATGTGCGTTCAACCACAGAAGGGTGCCGATGTTTCCGGCAGATGAGATATGGATCACGGATACCACCTTCAGGGATGGTCAGCAGTCCAGGGCTCCATATACCGTTGAGCAGATCATGAAGCTTTATGACCTGCTGCATAAGCTGGGAGGCCCAAAGGGGATAATCCGCCAGTGTGAATTCTTCCTGTACAGCGACAGGGACAAGGAAGCTGTATACAAGTGCCAGGAAAGAGGCTATGAATTTCCTGAGGTGACAAGCTGGATCAGAGCGACAAAGAACGACTTCCTGCTTGCCAAGAATATGGGAGTAAAGGAAAGCGGCATATTGGTCAGCTGCTCCGACTATCACATCTTCAAAAAGCTTAACATGTCGAGAAAACAGGCTCTGGAACACTATCTGAACATTATAAAAAGCGCTATAGAGGTGGGCATCAAGCCGCGCTGCCATTTTGAAGACATAACCCGGGCAGACTTTTACGGGTTCGTTGTACCTTTTGCATTGGAGCTGCGCAGGCTCAGCGAGGACAGCGGCGTACCGATAAAAATAAGAGCGTGCGACACATTGGGCTATGGTGTTTCCTATCCGGGAGTTGCGCTTCCAAGAAGCGTTCCTGGTATCATATATGGTCTTAAGCACCACGCAGGTTTTCCAAGTGAACTACTGGAGTGGCACGGGCATAATGATTTTTACAAGGCAGTGTCGAATTCTGCCGCAGCATGGATGTATGGCGCATCCAGCGTAAACTGCTCACTGCTGGGTATTGGTGAGAGAACGGGCAACACGCCTCTTGAAGCGATGGTCATCGAGTACGCTCAGCTAAGGGGCACGACGGACGGGATGGATACTACTGTGATCACAGAGATCGCTGAGTATTACGAGAAAGAGCTGGATTACCCGATACCCTCCAGGACACCCTTCGTCGGAAAAAGCTTCAATATGACCCAGGCGGGCATCCATGCCGACGGCCTGTTGAAGGATGAAGAGATCTATAATATATTCAACACCGACAAGCTTCTGAAACGGCCTGTGGGGGTCGCGATCAACCAGACCTCAGGCGCTGCCGGGATAGCCCACTGGATCAACAATTTCTTCGGCTTTGCCGGGAACAAGCGCTTGGACAAGAGGGACGAGAAGGTGATGAGGATCAAGGAGTGGGTCGATGAGCAGTACAAGAACGGCAGGGTGACCGCCCTCGGAGAAAATGAACTGGAGGAGGCTGTCAAACAGCTGGCTCCGGAGATATACGACCTGGTGCTGTAAAGGCCGACACCCGGCTGCGGGTGGCAAAGCAGGCATCCGGTCTGCGGCCCTGTATTTTGTAATTGGAAAAATGATTGAAAAGAGGTTTTTATAATGGGATTGAATCTCGCGCAAAAAATCATCAAAGAACATCTTATAAGCGGCGAAATGATCGCCGGAAATGAAATATCGATAAGGATAGACCAGACTCTGACGCAGGACTCAACAGGAACGATGGCATACCTGCAGTTCGAAGCCATTGGCATACCAAGGGTCAAAACGAAAAAATCCGTTGCATACATTGACCACAACACACTTCAGGCGGGCTTTGAGAATGCAGACGACCACAAATATATACAGACCGTCACTTCCAAACACGGAGTATATTTCTCCAGACCCGGCAACGGCATCTGCCATCAGGTGCAGCTTGAGCGCTTCGGAGTGCCGGGCATGACGCTGCTGGGCTCGGACAGCCATACACCGACAGGCGGCGGGATAGGCATGCTGGCCATCGGAGCAGGCGGACTTGATGTAGCCGTGGCAATGGGCGGCGGCCCTTACTATATGATGATGCCGAAGGTTTGCCGTGTCATACTGAAGGGCAGTTTGAAACCGTGGGTATCAGCCAAGGATGTTATCCTTGAGGTGCTGCGGATCATGACGGTAAAAGGCGGCGTCGGCAAGGTCATTGAATATGCCGGTGAGGGCATAGCTTCATTGACAGTACCTGAGAGAGCTACCATCACAAACATGGGCGCAGAGCTTGGAGCTACTACGTCGATCTTCCCCAGCGATGAGGTGACCAGGGCATTCCTGAAGGCACAGGGCAGGGAGAACGACTGGGTCGAGCTGCTGCCGGACGCCGATGCGGTTTATGATGAAGAGATAACCATCGAGCTTGGAAGCCTGGAGCCTATGGCTGCAAAGCCGCACAGCCCTGACAACGTGGAGAAGATAAACGATATCGGTCCGATAAAGGTGGATCAGGTAGCCATAGGAAGCTGCACCAATTCATCCTATATGGATATGATAAAGGTGGCGAAAATACTCAAAGGCAAAACAGTCCATCCTGATGTGAGCCTGGTCATCGCACCCGGTTCAAAACAGGTGCTGACCATGCTGGCAAAGGAAGGCGCACTGGCTGATATGGTGGCTGCAGGTGCGAGGATACTCGAATCGGCCTGCGGACCCTGTATAGGCATGGGCCAGGCTCCGTCCACAAATGCCATTTCACTCAGGACCTTCAACAGGAACTTTGAAGGCAGAAGCGGGACAAAGTCTGCCGGTGTTTATCTGGTCAGTCCTGAGACTGCCGCTGCAAGCGCGCTGACGGGCGTTCTCACAGATCCGCGCACACTTGGTGAGGCTCCGGCGGTAAGTATGCCTGAGAGCTTTTTCATCAATGACAATATGGTCCTTGCACCTGCACCGGAAGGCAGTGATGTCCAGGTGGTAAGGGGCCCCAATATAAAGCCGTTCCCGATCAATAAGGAAATGCCTTCGGAAATAGAAGGTGCTGTGCTCATCAAGGTTGAAGACAATATAACGACGGATCACATAATGCCGTCAAACGCAAAGCTGCTGCCTTACAGGTCGAATATACCGTACCTTGCCGAATACTGCCTGACTCCCTGCGATCCGGAATTCCCCAAGAGGGCGAAGGATAACGGCGGCGGGTTCATAATAGGCGGTTCGAACTATGGTCAGGGCTCAAGCCGCGAGCATGCTGCGCTTGCTCCGCTGCAGCTGGGTATAAAGGGCGTGCTGGCAAAATCCTTTGCCAGGATCCACATGGCCAACCTGATAAATTCGGGTATACTGCCCATGACATTTGCAGATGAGGCAGATTATGACAGGATAAACAACGGTGATGTGCTTGTGCTCGAAAACGCAAGGGAGCAGATCAAAGCCGGAAATGAACTGGTGCTGAAAAACAAGACGACTAACACAACGATCAGGGTAAATACAGCACTTTCCGAAAGACAAGTAGACATAATGCTGGCCGGCGGTCTGTTGAACTACACCAGGGACCAGAGCAGGTGAGTGCTGCACCGGGGACTCAAGCAGGAGCAGAGGACAGCTGATCGGGGACTCAAGTGGGAGCAGAGGAACTAACTGCACCGGGGACTAAAGCAGGAGTAGAGGACAGTTGTATCGGAAAACAGAGCAGGAGCAGGTGATAGCCTGACTAACCTTAAGGAGTGAAGGAAATTGAATGAATTCGGAGATTCCAATCCCCAGTTCAATTCATTACACAGCAGGGTCTTCAACCAGATCAGAAACGATATATTGAACGGTGTTTATGAGCCCGGAGATAACCTCATCGAAACAAAACTGTCGGAGGAAATGGGAGTCAGCCGTACTCCTGTACGTGAGGCCCTTAGACAGCTGGAGCTTGAAGGCCTCGTGCAGTCCGTACCCAACAAGGGAGTGACTGTAAAGGGAGTCTCTGAGCAGGATATACAGGATATATACACTATAAGGATGTTGATCGAGGGGCTTGCCGCAAGATGGGCTGCTGAAAAGATAACACCCAGTGAGCTGGAAGAACTGAAGGAAGC